>JAGHCP010000174.1 GCA_021160415.1 Desulfurococcales archaeon | reverse complement strand
GCTGAAACTATCTCAGGGGGTTTGAGGACCTTTATGATTAGGTTCGACACCCTCCCATACTCCCCGGAATTCCTTTAGCAATGTAGACATCGTGGTCGCTACCCGGGGAGTATGGGAGGGTGTCGAACCTAATCATAAAGGTCCTCAAACCCCCTGAGATAGTTTCAGCGGATCTGAGCACCTTAACGAGTTCCCGGTAAGCAATTGCTTCGTACGGATGAAGTAAGGAGGCAGGCGGCCTGATGAAGTTAAGGGTGGAGCCAGTTATTTCCTGCTTCTCCCCTATCATGTCTAAGTTTATGCTGAATACAGCTTTCCCGTTCCTAGAGAGGTAGGCTGTAGTCCCGTAATGCTCGGGAACCCACAGAAATCTTATGGAGTGCTTACTGGGTTCATCGAAGACATGACTCCTAATCCCTCTCGCGAAGGCAATAGCGAGCTCAATCAAAGCGGCTGAGCCGCTGACGTTATCGTTAACCGTACCTCCTGGATGGCAGTAGTGAGCAACGAGATGAATTTCCTCATCGCCATCCCCTAAAAGGGCGGAAACCACAGGCATAATTCCGGGCTCTCTGAACTCGGCATCAACTTCAATCCTCACTACCGGTTTCTCGCCCCTATCAATAAGTTCCCTCAACTCCCCTGCAACCTTAGCGGATACTGAAACCGCTAATGCCTTAGCTGCTCTGGCCTCCTCAGGGGTTAAGAATAGGCTTAAGTAAGGGACAGCGTTGGGTGGGGCACCCTCCCGGAACAGCATTACGGCCACTGCTCCCCTCTTAGAGGCCTCGACGTACGTCGCGTACGGACTACCTGAAGATAAAACTACCTTACCCTCAACATCAAGGTCCTCGTAGCTTTTCGGGATGTCTCCTTTCTCAACATAAACAACTTCTCCCTCGACTGAGCCTCCAGGACTGTGCGCTACGACGAAGGTCTTAGAACCGTTGAACGTGTGGAGAAGTTTGAAACTCGGCCTAACGAGCCAGAGCTCACCGTCATTAATACTCCACCCAACTACAGGCCCTAGAAGGCCGAACCTGTTGCCGTAACTGAACCTCCTCACACTGACTTCAATCCAAGGATCTACAGCACTTAAGGCGTCCTCGATGAATTCGGCACCCCTAACCAGCCCCTCGGTACTTTGGATCCTATGAAATGATGATAGCTCACTAGCGATGCTAAGCAGTTCTTTCTTGGAGAAGAACCTAAGTAGCTCCCGAGCAATACCTCCCACAATAGCTCATCTCTGATACATTTACCGCTTTTTGGATTATTAGAGTTATTGATTTAAAAAATAAACCCCATATCTTTGAGTACTTAAAGTAATTAGTTCATATTGCAAGAATTGAAGTATTTATTATTTAAGCTCTCCTTACTATATACAAAAGTATATACAAAATAAAGGCTGTGAATTTTAAGCTTAAATTGACTAGCCTGAACAGTGTTAATAAATTATTTTTAGTACTTCGAGATATTTTATTTTGTTTATGTCAATATTAAAAATATATATTTTTAATTCCTATCAAATAATGACTATGAGGTGAAGTTTTGGAACGAAAACCATCACCTTATAAATGGATTATTATCTTCATCCTTGCCTTCGCGTATGTGATGTACCTTCCACCCATTGCCAGCCACTTTAACAGCCCCGGCATGGTGGCGGGTCTGCCGTTGCTCGCTGCTTGGACAGTCCTCTGGTTCTTGGTGTTTGTGGTTACCGCCGCTGTAGGGATACTTAAGGGGTGGTTGTGATGGACCAGACATCCTCTTACATAGCTCTAGGAGTCATTGCTGTATACATTGGCTTGATGATAGCCATCGGCGAGTATGCTAGGAGGCGTGGTGAAAGAACGGCTGAGGACTTCTTTGTTGCTGGTAGGATGCTCGGGACCTTCGCTACGTTCTGGCTGGCTGCTGGGACGTGGTGGAGCGCGCTTGCGTTTCTAGGGTCCAACGGCTGGTTCTACGGTAAGGGAATAACGTTCCTTGCCAATCTCTTCACTAATGCGTTCTTCGGTCTCCTCCTCGTTGTCCTAGGTGTAAGGGTTTGGAGGTTAGGTAAGAAGTACGGATACGTTAGCCCCGGTGATTTAGTTGAGGACTTCTACGGCTCAAAACTCATAAGGTACGTACTCGCCGCAATCCTGCTCATATTCACAGTTCCGTACATCCAGGTGCAGATCATGGGAGCTGGATACATCTTCGAAGCCAGCACTAATGGCCTAGTTCCTTTCTGGCTTGGCTCACTAGTCCTAACCCTGACTGTAATGATCTACACTTCCTTAGGTGGGAAGAAGGCCGCTGCCTGGACAAACATCGTTCAGGGGCTACTCCTCACTTTCGGTATCTTTGTGGGGGGTGCAATCATAATAGCCGTCGCTGGCGGTCCAGCGGCTATCGTGCATAAAATCCTTCAGCTACACCCGGAGCTCCTAGTTATTAGGTCACCAACCTTGTGGGGGGTGTGGTTCTCATTCCCTATAATCGCTTTGGGAGGTATCGTCGGTCCACAGATGATTCTGAACATGTACTCCGCTAAGAGCGAGAGGGCTCTCAGAGTTACAGGTGCGTTGCTGCCTTTCCTAGCGCTCTCCTTCCTCGTTGCGATGTACATAGGCTTCAGCGGCAGGATTCTAGTGCCTAACCTCTCACGCCCAGATAGCGTCATGGTCGTCCTGTTAATGAAGTACACTCCGATAGCCTTCGCAAGCGTTATCCTTGCGGGAGGACTGGCGGCAGCTATGTCAACGATCGATCAGCAAGCACATGCAATCTCCGTCTTGGTGTCAAGAGATTTCGTCTGGAGTGCATATAGGAAGATATCCCAGAGCCTTCAGGTTAACATAGGTAGGTTAGCCATAATCATCACTCTACTTGCGGCGTACTTCATGGCCTTGCAGAGCCCAGCATACATAGCGTATATAGGTGCCGTGGCTACTTCAGGCACTGCTCAGTTCCTACCGATACTTGCCGGCGCTCTGTTCTGGAGGAGAGCTACGAAGGAAGGAGCGTTGGCGGGGTTGCTAGGAGGTATTGCTATGACTGTCTACATGCAGTTCTTCCCACCGCCGCAACTGAAGGCTTTAGGAATATTCTCAGGTTGGTGGGGCCTTCTCGTAAATGTCCCGCTCTTCGTGGTGGTGAGCCTCCTCACCAAGCCGCACGACCTTGAGAAAGTTGAGAGGTTAATCAGAGACGCAAACACCCCTGCGGAGGTGTGAATTGATGCACATCTACGAGGATCTCAACTGGAGCCCAGAGAAGGAGGAGGAATGGGAAAAGATTCTCAATGAGGTTCTGGAGGAGAAGAAAAGAATTAGAGAAAAGCAGTTTCAGGACCCGCTCACTAAGGGAGTCATCCTTAAGGCGGAGGAGAAAGGAGCTGATCTCGTGGCGATAACGACAGCCGAGAAAGCCGCTGAAATAGCGAAGCATTACTTCCTGTGGAAACCTCCGAACTTCTACATAGAGGACGCCAAATCAGTTATCGTTCTAGGCATGCGGATAGTTGATGCCGTGATTCGCACACCCGGAATAATGACTTCAAGGCAGAACATACTTCTCAACATACTGCTGAATGAGGTGAGCTACTGGGTCGCTAGGTATCTCCAGGATCAAGGCTTCGACGCAGTGCCTGTTTACGAGGTGTATCTGGGCTCCTCCATAGATGCGCACCACACGGACGTTCAGGCAGAGTCAGGAATTCCGCTTAAGTTGCTTGCGCAGGAAGGGGGGATGGGCACCGTAGGAATTGGCGCGCTGCTGATAACCCCTGAGTACGGCCCTAGGATAAGGTTAGGCGGCGTAATAACGAATGCGGAGTTAGTGCCCGGATGGAAACTGAAGTATAACCTATGCTTTGAATTCAGGAGGCTCTTCAACTGCAACAGATGCATCAATGCCTGCGAGGTACACGCAATACGCGGTGACGGCTACATAGACTGGGAGAAATGCTGGGAGTTCCAGAAGACATTCAAGAGGCATCACGGGTACAGCGGGTGTAACGTCTGCCAATATGTATGCCCCATAGGAAAATACACGAATAAGTTGAAGCCTGTCCCAGGCCTACCCAAATGGAAGCCGGCCTAAAACAGCATGAAAAGTTTTTCCCTATTCACTCTTCTATCTTAATTGGAGGTATTCCTTGGTTAGACACGTAGACATAAATGTGGATTCAGGTGAGTCCTTCGGAAGATACGTTCTTGGCACCGACGAGATATTTAACTACGTAACCTCGGCGAACATTGCGTGCGGCTTCCACGCAGGGGATCCTTCAGTTATGAGGAGGACCGTCAAGTCAGCGAAGCTGAGAGGAGTTGAGGTAGGCGCCCACCCCGGATTTCCTGACCTCATGGGCTTCGGTAGGAGGGGTATGGAGGTAAGCAAGGAGGATCTAATTAACTACATCCTTTACCAGGTAGGTGCACTTGAGGGGGTGGCTAGGGCGGAGGGGGTAAGCCTTCAGCACGTTAAGCTCCACGGAGCTCTTTACAACATGGCGTGGGTGAGGAAGGACTACGCGGAGGCTCTAGCGGAGGCCGTTAGGCTGATAAACCCGTCCTTGATAGTTGTGGCCCCCCCTTACTCAGAGATGGAGCGCGCTACGCGGGAAGCAGGCCTCAAGGTAGCTAAGGAGTTCTTCCTTGACAGGAATTACCTACCTGACGGTAGATTGGTGCCTAGGAGCGAGAGTAACGCCCTCATAAGGAACGTTTCTGAAGCGGTTGAGAGGGCACTTAAAGCTGTTTCAGAAGGGGTTGTGAAGGCTGTGAACGGGGAGCAGCTGAATGTGGAGGTGGACACTATCTGCGTCCACGGCGATACACCTGAAGCAGTTGAGATGGCGCGTGCTCTAAAGGATAGGTTAATTGAGGCCGGAATTAAGGTGAGTCCTATGAAGGTGTTCATATGAGTAACCCCATGCAGGGGGTTAAGATCAAGTTAACCGGTGGCTACGTGATTCATATGGAGATGTGTGGCGAAATATCGAGGGAATGCAATGACGCTGTGCTTAAGGCATATCACACCATACTTAAGATGATGCGTGAGGGTGAGGTTAAGGGGATCGAAGAGGTTGTTCCGACATATACGGCACTCACCGTGTTTTACGATCCAAGAAAAACTACTTGGCGTGCGGTAAGCAACACGCTCAAGGAAGTCATTTCGGAGTCCTCAAGAAGGAGCTTTGGTGATGTCTTCACTCCTAAGCAATACGAGATACCAGTAGCTTACGGAGGTGTTTGGGGGCCTGATTTGGTCTCCGTGGCTTCGGAAGCTGGTCTCACCGAGGATGAGGTTATCAGGGTACATACGTCCAGGAGTTACAGGTGCTACATGTTAGGCTTCACACCAGGGTTCCTTTACCTAGGTGAAGTTGATGAGAGGATAGCGGTTCCTCGTCTAAAGAATCCTAGGGTCAAGGTACCTGCAGGGTCTGTCGGTATAGCGGGGCTTCAGACAGGTGTTTACGGGATCGAAAGTCCGGGCGGGTGGAGAATTATAGGGAGAACCCCCCTTAAGATGTTCGACCCGCGAAGAGTTCCTCCAACACCTATTAGGCCTGGGGACTTAGTGAGGTTCTTCGAGGTGGGGGAGGAGGAGTTCAGGGAGCTTAAGGAGGTGTTCATCGGTGAGTTTAAGACACGGTGAGGTCTTGGTAGAGGAAGCTTTCCTAGCAACAATTCAGGATATGGGGAGATTTGGACATCGGGCTAAGGGGATACCGGTGTCTGGGGCTCTAGATAGGGTATCGGCCGCCTATGCTAATGTATTGGTGGGTAATCCCTCCACAGCCCCCGTTATTGAAGCTGTGGGCGGTCGCATAAAGCTGAGGTTTCTAGGTGGCGCTGTAGTGTCCGTGACTGGAGGCGTCTCAGAAGTCTCAGTGAATGGGGTAAAGGTGCCTATGTGGGAGCCGCTCCTGGTAGAAGGAGGTAGTACGCTGGAAGTTAGGGGTGTTGAGAAGGGCCTAACTGTATACGTAGGTGTTTCCGGAGGTTTTACAGTTGAGCCTGTTCTTGGTAGTGCTTCCACATATGTGAGGGGCGGCTTCGGAGGTTTAGGTAGGTACTTAAGGCGTGGCGATGCTTTGCAGTTCCTAAGGGTTAATCACGTTAAGATCTTCAGAAACGTCGAGGGCTTAACCGCCCCCAAAGAAGTTGTTAACAGGATCGCCTTCCCTTCCTCCCCACAGACGATCAGGGTCACTAAGGGTATTCACTCCTCACTATTCTGTAATGACTTCGACATATTCCTGAACTCCAGGTATGTAGTCACCACGAGGTCTGACAGAATGGGGTTCAGGTTAGAAGGGCCTAGATTGGGGAGTGCTTCATCTGCAGGCAAGATACCCAGCATTGCAACTGATAGGGGGTATGTGCAGGTTCCGCCTGATGGGGAGCCGATAGTCCTCATGTCAGATGCTCAAACCACAGGGGGATATGCAGTAATAGCTCACGTCATACCTCCAGACGCTGATCTACTTGCTCAATGCCCTCCAGGAACAGAAGTGAGGTTCACTGAGGTGCAACATGAGGAGGCTGAGGAAATAGTGAAGAAGTATTTGGAGTCCCTGATGAATCCCCCAGTGGATTTTGAGTTCCCTTTCAGCTGGGGGGAGGTGCCCCCTGAAGAAATCCTAAGATTTCGCTAGGAAGGTTAAACCCTAAAAAGCAGTTAAAGTAGGTACTGCGTTAATTCTTCACTCCTTTGGAACAGTATGGGCTCGCCACCCGTATGAATGAACACTACGTCAGATCCCTTACCGAACTCCCCTCTCTCAGCCATATCCATAAAGCCCCATATCCCTTTACCTGTGTACACAGGGTCGAAGAGGAGGGCCTCATATTGAGCAGCTTTGCGTATCGCCTCCACGGTTTCCTTATTCACCACTCCGTACCCGCCTCCAACGTACTTGTCGATAACCGTGATATCTTCGGGCCTTACCCGCACATCAACCCGTAGAATTTCGGCAGCCTTGTTGACTAGATCTGCGACCTTCTCGGTCGCTGCCTTAGAGCCCTTGCCGACGCTTATCCCAACCACTTGAATGTCATCGGCGCCAAGCATCTTGAACCCTAGTATGAGGCCAGCCTGAGTTGCTCCGGTACCAGCTGCGTGAACAACGTACTTCGGCTTAACACCTAATTCCTTCATCTGCATTAGGATCTCATGAGCGGCCTCTGCATACCCCATAACCCCTATCGGGGATGCCCCGCCAGCGGGGATGATGTATGGCTTCCTCCCCTGCTTCTTCAGCTCCTCCCCCAGCTCCTCAAGCGCTTCCTCAACTCCCTCCCTGTGTTTGTAGAGCCTCACTTCCGCCCCCAGCAGGGCGTCCAGTAAGGCATTGCCCTGAACCCTGTACTCGCCTGGAGGGGTGAGGAGCAAGTACGCCTTCATACCTGCTTTTCTCGCAGCTGCAGCCGTAAGGCGTGCGTGGTTGGAGTGGTAGGCCCCTGTCGTCACGAGTGTGTCGCAACCCTTACTTAAGGCGTCACCCACCAGGTACTCCAGCTTCCTTACTTTATTACCTCCTAGGGCCAGCTCCATAACGTCGTCTCTCTTAATGTAAAGATTAGCACCCAGCTCCCTACCTAACCTCTCAGCCCTTTCAAGGGGTGTGGGTGAGGTGAACAGTTTAAACTTAGGTAGGTTTGCCAACCGCCAAATCAAAGCTCGAACCTCAAGAAGTATGGTTTTGGGAGCTAATAACTGGAAAAGTTATTGCTGAATCACTTTAAGGTTTAGGGCTCTATTCAAAACCCAAATAACGTCCAGAGGGTCAACTTCAGTGAGGTCCGGGGGTACAGGACTGGTGAACGCTGAGAAGCCTTTAAGCGTGATTTCCCTGCTTAGTAAGTCCCGTAGTTCCCTCATGGTTACTTGCCTTCCAGTTTTGAGTAAGGCTCTAATTATGTGCGCGATGAACCTAACCTGACCTTCCTCAACTATCCTGGGGTTCCGGGAGACATTGACCTCATACTTGATTCCCGAGGAGTACTCGAAAATCACGGACTTCCCTGAAGCCTTCACCCTCCTCACACCTTCAATTCCTAAGAACTCCCTAACCCTTAGTTTCGGTGGAACCTCCGGTGTTTCACCCTCGGAATTCTTAGCTCTGCCCCTGAACTCGTCGGTTATGTCATGAGG
>JAGHCP010000008.1 GCA_021160415.1 Desulfurococcales archaeon | reverse complement strand
CTACCGAGACGTTGAGGAGTGTGGCTAGAGCCGCAAGCAAGGCCATACTTAAGGTAACGTAGAAAAACCTGGACCTTCTCTCCCTCACGTACCTGTCCAGAGCTCCCATATCCCTAACCCTTCGGCAGCGTTAGCCCCCACGACTGAAGAACTGTTTCGTTAATCACTTCAGGCACTGACTCCAGCCCGAAGGCATGAGAGTAGAAGATCCTTGCGAGGATCGCCACCCCTAAAGCAGCTCTGGGACCCGGCCTGACCATGATGTCCTCAACGGCTCCCTGCATTACATAGATCCTCCCCTCCCTCACCGCGGTTACGTTGCCCCACCCGGACCTCGAAGCGATTCTGTGAACTAAAGTGTCCGGCGAGCCGAACTGTCCGTAGTTATAGTTAATTATGATTACGTCTGGGTTGGCCGCAATTACTGCCTCAGGCGAAGCGACGAAGTAGTACTTAGTTATGTTGCCGAAGATGTTCTCACCGCCTGCTAAGGAGATCATGTCAGTTATGTAGGAGTTCCGCCCCATGGTCCAGTAGTCAGGGAATAGTTCGTAGTAGACCTTAACTTCCTTCCCCCCTGTCTTGTTGAGGTAGTTCACGACAGCCTCGTGTGTCTGAATAATGGTGTTCCTCATCCACTCAACCAACTTTAACGCTTCCCCTTCATGGTCTGTCAGGGCGCCGAGAATCATTATGTCGCTGAAGATGTCGGATATGGACCCAGACTTAAGGACTATTACGGGGACCCCCATATCTGAGAGTTCCTTCACGTACCTGTCTTGAACGCCTCCAGTCATTATCACCAGGTCAGGCTTAAGCTTGAGGAGGGCCTCGATATTAATAGTCGAGAACCCGCCTACGACCTTCAGCGATCCGTTCTTCTTGAGCTGGTTCACTACAGGCGGGTAATTAGAGAACTGGTCAACCCCTACCACGTTCTTCCCAGCACCTATGAGGAAGAGTATCTCGGTGAAGGAGGGAACCACTGAGACTATTTTCTCCGGCCTTCTGTAGAGCGTAACTGTCCTCCCCAAAGCGTCGGTGAGGGTCATCGGGTACTTGGCCAGCTTCACCTCCTCCTTAAGCGACGCCACTTCATCTTGGAGGGAAGATTCTCCGGCTTTAAGGTTTGACAACTCGGAGGCTAGGCTCTCGATTCTGCTCTGAAGGCTCGCCACATCACTGCCTATGGATCCAACCCTGCTCCTCACATCACTGACGCTAGACTTAAGGGTGTTGAGCTCAGCTTTAACTTCCTGAAGGCCCTCAGAGATTGCTTTAAGGTTTTGAGACTGCTTCGTGAGTTCTGAGCGAAGCGTCTGCGTCTCATAGTAGGTTAGGGACATAGCTGTGGCGCCCAGGATGAGTGCGAGGATTACTACCGCGGTTATCACTGCCCCTTCTTTCATGCTGGATACCCTATCCAATTAATCGGAGACCCCTTAATAACGTTGATGTATCGAAGGAGAAGGCCCTTAAGGGAAGACCTTCAGCGTTTCGGAGCCGCTCACCACGTATATCTCGATGTACTTGTCGAGTCCGCTGGTGAGGACCTTGGGTTTCAGAACAGCTTCGATTTGGAAAAGCCCGGCCTTATCGTTCATGTGTACTTCGATCCTTGCTGGTGCTTCCTCACCCCTCAGCAGCTCCACCTTCTTAATGCTTATCGCCGAAACAGCATGCATGTCAAGCTTCCCGAGTCTGTAGGGTATCCTAGCCCTCCCCTCCGCCATGTCGGTCCCGTCAGCTATGGTTACTACGCCGGCCTCCATCGTTAAGGCTTTCGTATGCATCTCAGTGGCGTAAATAGCGTGCATGACTTCCTGCCTGATCAGGTACTTCCTGCTTCCCACCGATGGTATTATCTCCGGAATTATTCTGTCGAGGATGTCCCTAGCTAAGCAAGCCCCCACCATTTCGTGGTTCACCCTATGGACGGCGTTACCGATGTCGTGGAGGTACGCAGCCAGTAGCACGACAAGGCGTGCCTCCTCTAAGTCCTTCACAGTCCCGAACGCCAGCGTCGTCGGCCTAATATCCGCTTCAAGCAGCATGTTGAATAGTTCGAGAGCGGCGCCGCTAACAATCCTCGAATGCACTATCCCATGGTCATTGTACCTCAACCTACCGACCGCCATGATGTTAGCCATCTTGATAAGTTCCTGCACCTCCTCATCGTTCTCCAACACCCTATACGCCCTGCTCAGAATCTCCGACTTTGAGAGGTGCCTATGCACTAATGATGGGGACACCACAACCAAGACCTCAACACCTCCCTTAAAACCGCGTTTAAGGTAATTAAAAGCTGAGGACTCAGCCGAGGATAATTAAATCACCGCTCATAACGGCTCTTCCTCATCACAGCCTCAGGAAGTTTAAAAGGCTTGGGAGATTAAAACGGTTGGCTACATCCTTCAAGACCCAAGATCCGTGATGAGCGGAAACCTCTGAACCGTGATGACCCTAGACCAGTCTGACAGGTAACCTAACGTTAAATTAACTTGACACAATAATTATTTCAGAGGTGTGTTCACCGCCTTGATAGACGCTGATGACGTCCTCAAGTGGTTGAGGGGGAGAAGGGACTCCTTCGTTAACGCCCGGAAGGTCGCTAAGGCCTTTAAAATAAGCACTAAGGCGGCCGGGCAGATCCTGAAGGAACTGAAGGAGCGAGGGTACCTCAAGCTCCATAGGAGGAGGAAAGGTAGATTCAACATCTATAAAGTGCCTAGAAGCCTCAGAACTTCGAAGAACATAACCGCAAGCAGGTCTTTGAGGAGCAGGTGATGCCGCCTCCTGAGGGCTCAATCATTAAATTAAGTGATGGAAGTAAATGGGTAGTTAAGGGTTGCGTGCACCCGGAGGACGGGTACGTGGCAGTCCCTCGCCTGGTCGGTGAGAAGAAGCTGAAGACCTACGGTGAAGCGATGCGGGTTATCCGCAGGTACTACCCACACTACCTAACGCGGGTACCTGAGATCGGTAGGGACGTGCCAGTAGTTCCACTTGAAGACATCATTGAAGTCCTCACACCGTTCGATACCTTTACACCGCCGGAAACTGGTTTAGGTAGGAAGGCCTGCGCCTTAGTTGAAGCTCTCAGGGAGCGATGCGGGTTAAAATGCGGGATAGCGGGGAGCTTACTGGGCGGGTACTCGTCCCCTGACTCGGACATCGATGTTGTGTGTATGGACTCCGAAAATGCCTACACCTGCTTAAGGGCGTTGAGGCAGGAAGGTGTTCTAACACCTTTAAGCATGGATGAATTTGAGGTGGAGTCACGTGAGGTTGCTGAGGGTGTGGGGCCTAGCACCTTAACGGCGCTAGCCTCGTCGAGGATCACGCAGGGAACCTACAAAGGCGCGAAGTACACGCTTAAAATACTGAACTGCGTTAGAGAGCGCCCATATCTAGGACCCTACCTCTCCATAAGGTACGAAGAAGCGGTGGCGATACTCAAAGGTTTTGACTACAGATCTCCTTCTATCTACCCCGTAGAACTGCTCAGACCTGCCACACCATACAAGGAGGCTGTCCTCTTAACTCATAGGGTGAGGTTCACGGAGTTAGTTGAAGGCGCGTTGATCAGTGGGCGGGCCCTCCTGCATGTAAGGGATGGGGTTATTGTGGTGAGTTTCGATGTCCCTGGTAGTGAGGTGCGGGCATACGCTTCTCACTCCCTAATGAATAGGTAGTACCCTAGGCCCGTGACAGCAGCTATGAACGCTAACCCTCCAATTATCCAAGGCAAGTACTTATTGAGGTCGAATCTGTGCGCACCCACCTGAGGTGCTGACGCGGTTTTGCCTCCACCCAACGTGAGGGTGGTCTCGTCGTACGCCCCCGTGAGGGCGTTCCTGTTGCTCTGCATAAGAGCCATGGCCGTGACTGTCCCCTCACCTAAACCCTCAAAACCGGGAGGTGCCTCGAAAGTTAGTGTGAGGGTGTTCCCCTCCAACGACACGTTCCCGTTCCTGACATAGGCCGTACCTTTAGCAAGTATGGAGAGAGTTGCTGCTTCCAACCTTGAAGGAACTACGTTATCGTAGCTAACGGTGACGTCCCCTAATGTGCCGTTAACGACCGCTGCGGCCATTAAGCTGTATGAGAACATGAACTTCGACTGCTTACCTACCCCAACCTCTTCCACAGTGACGGGCTTGCCAACGCATTTGAAGGTGACTTTTATCACACCGTTCCTCACATTGAATGAAACTTGGGTTATGTCGAAGCTCTTCGTCGAGACGTTGGGGAGGTCTCCGAAGTTCGAGACCTTGACATCGCCTGCTGCGTCATGAATTACCACATCAGGCCATACCTTACCGATTCCTGCGGCTGCGACAGCTGCCGACGCTAGTAGTATTGCGAGGAACACATGTGGTGCATGCATGGCATACCTGTGATTAGGTAGTGGAGCAGGAAATTAAAAGGGTGGTGGAGGAGGTCTTTTTACCGCTTACCCTGAATAAATAATCAGTGTTTAGAGGTTCAGACACTCAGCAATGGAGAAAGGTGGTGGGTTTGAACGCGAAGAGGAAAAGGGTTAAGGCTTACGTGGACGCGATAAGTGAACTCATTCTATCAAACGATTGGAGCAGGGAGAAAGCGGCCGAATTAGTGAAGAAGACTTTGGAGGTCTCAGGTGTGGAGCCGTTTAGAGGGGCTTCAAAGCCTGAGGACATCTACGACAAGGAATTAATCAGCCTATTCATAGTGGCCACCAAAGGCTTGGGGATAGGGAGGGACTACGAGGATGTATTCAACAAGGTATTCGAGAAGGAGATGAAGTACGAGGAAGTAATTAAGGCGTTGGAGTCCGACCAACCCATAGAGAGGGTCAGGGACACAATAAAGAACGTTTTCAGCGAGCTATCCGAGAACGACATAGCGAGGATACTTAGGTTCGCCGTGACGCTATACTACCTTGACTTCAAGCCGTATGAGTTCGTAACTAAGGTCATCAGGAGGCTCAATGAGGCACTGCCTGAGTTCTCAGAAACGATTAGAAGATTCACTAAGTTCTTCGTGGCGGTTAAGCTGGCTGAGGAGATATCGACGGGCAACGTCAGGACGAGGGTTGAGAAGGAAATAAGGAAGCAGGTCATATCTCTGGAGACCGGCATACCTAGGTCTACACCGTCGGATGAGTACGTAGCTAAGGTTGCTGAAGTAACGTATGAAATACCTAAGGCAACGCTTCACGAAATATTCGCACATAAGGGTAATCACGGCAGGGAGCGTGAGGCCGCCGGGAGTAACGGATAAGTTTTAAATAACGAACGAGTTTAAGGGAAATGGTGCTAGAAGGATGCTTAAGGCCGTTAGGGAAGCTGTCTATAACGTGCGGAGAGGTAGGGAGCAGCTAGTTGTGGAGATTCT
>JAGHCP010000071.1 GCA_021160415.1 Desulfurococcales archaeon | reverse complement strand
CTCCAGATCACTGCCCGCATCTCTGCAGGGAGTCGCCGCAGGTCGATATAACTCCTGCGGCGACTCCCTGCAGAGATGCGGGCAGTGATCTGGAGACCGTCATCATAGATCCTTGATCCATGAAGGGGTAGAGAGGTATTAGCCATAGAAGGACCGCAGGCAGTCCCCAAGAGCTACTCATGAGGGGGAATAGAACAATGTACGCAAGTATTGTGAATGCGAGCATTGCCTTAGGGCTGAACCTATCGGATAGGCGGCCTGCTATAGGCCTAACTAACGCCCCAGTAGCGGCTGGGAGGGTGGTGTATATGACCCCGAACAGCTCCGTAGAGCCCGCGATCTCCCTTAACCTCAGGGAGTAATTGCCGTAGAAAAGGTTAATCGAAGCCATAACCCCAGCGACGATCACGAAGAGCGGGGCAACATCCTTAACCCCCCTGAAGACCTGCTTAGGGCTTGCCTGCTTGGAAACGAGGTTCTTAGGGTAAGATAGGTAGGCGGCTACGAAGGAAATGGCCATAGCTATTGCGGCGAAGGCGAAGGTCGTGGACTTACCTCCAGCACCCTTGAGGAGGCCTGCTAGGAGCCCTCCTGAACCCCAACCAATGGATCCGAACATGGCGTACAGCGAGTACTGCATACCCGAGGATGACGTGGCATCCAGGAAAGCGCCGGTGACGGAGGGTGATGCCAAGGTCCACAGAGAGACGTATCCCGCAGCGAGGAGTGGGAGCACATCAAGCCTAAGCACACCCATCAGGTATAGGGGGACCGAGGCTAGTGTGCCTAAGGCCAGAACGTTCCTCCTGCTTATAACATCACCTAGGCCTCCTGCGAGAACCGAGAAAAGCATCGGGATGGTCTCAGCGCTTATGAGTACCGTCATGAACCTGTAGTCGAAACCCAGGTAGGTCTTCACTAAGTCCCTGCTCATAACTGAATATATCCCGTACACCATGCTCGACAGCAACATGTACACGTAAAACCCTACCTTCCACCTCTCCACTCCAAGGAGCACCAACTTATTGAGATCATGTCAAAAATAAAGATAAATGCTTATATATAGGTTAGTGTTTAAAATCCCCTCACTTGTTAAACTACTTGCGAAGGTGCTTTCGATTGAACGTGATGGCGGCCCTAGCTACCTCGCTGAGTAGGTCCGCGGAGTGGGAAGCTGGCGTCATCCTAGCCACGATGGCCTTCACAGTTGTTTTCGCGGTTCTCTCCATACTTGCGGTGAGTCTCCACGTAACCTCGAAGGCTTTGGAGTGGAGGCTTGGAAGAAAGGGGAAACGGGGCCCTAAAAAACCTCCCCGAGAACCCCTGAAGCCAGGGCCCACTAAGCCGAAGCCCTTAACGCATGAAGACCTGGAAGGGGCGGCCATAGCGGCAGCAACTATGCACCACACGTTGAAGGTAGCTGCAGCTTTAGCCGCGCTACATCACCATATAAGGTACTCTTCCACACACAAAGTTAAGCCTCCACAAACTGGAAGATCCGCGTTCAACGCATGGCTTGTTTCATGGCTTAATGAAGCCTCACTCAGGCCGGATATAAACCCCTACTTAAATGCGAGGATTAAGAGGTGAGTCGTGAGATGCCCGCAACATACGAAGTGGAAGTAGGTGGCCAGAAATTAACCGCGTATGTGGAGGAGGTAGGTCCAAACACGTACAAAGTGAAGATAGGCCAGTCTGAGTTCGTCATAAATGTGGCCTCGATCCAACTCTTAACTACACCCTCCGCTCCGCAACCCCAGCCCGCTACACCACCATTACCGACTACCCACCGTGAAGAAAGTGAGGAACACATACCTCACAAATCTTCTGAGAAGGGTGAAGGAATCCCTGTTAAGGTAGAGGTGCCGGGAAGAGTTCTCAAGGTTTTAGTGAAGGAAGGACAGAGGGTGAAGGCAGGTGAAACATTGGTGACTGTGGAGTCAATGAAAATGGAGCTAGAGATAAAGACCCCTATTTCAGGGGTTGTTACGAAGATCTTAGTTAATGTGGGCGAGTCTGTCAACACGGGAGACGTAGTAGCTTACGTGAAGGGGTAAGAAATGGACCCGCTCATTGCAGCATTCCAAAATTTCCTTTTATCTACCGGGATAGCTGGGTTAACACCACTTCACCTAGTTTTCCTTGCGATAGGCTCCATTTTCCTGTACTTAGGCCTCTACAAGAGGGTTGAACCTCTTCTCCTCATAGGGCTCGGCGTCGGGATTATTCTAGCTAACATCCCAGGAACGCACTTAGCAGTTGGTGATGGATTCCTGGCACTCATCAGGGTACACCTCATAGAGAACGAATTAGTGCCTCTATTCATATTCCTAGGTCTAGGCGCGCTAACGGACTTCAGGCCTTTAATCGCTCAGCCATACACCCTTCTCTTAGGGGCTGCCGCTCAACTAGGTGTCTTCATAACGCTACTCGGAACTCTCGCTATGGGGTTCCACCTTAATGAATCTGCGGCAATAGCTATTATCGGTGGTGCTGATGGCCCCACGACGGTATACACATGCGCAACGCTGGCTCCCTACCTTTTAGGACCCGTAGCGCTTGCTGCATATACGTACATGTCAATGGTTCCTATAATACAGCCCCCAATCATAAGACTGATTCCTAAGAGGCATAGAATGATTAAAATGAGGCCACCAAGAAAAGTAACTGATCAAGAAGCCCTCCTCTTCCCGATAGTGCTACTTTCCGTTACCGCCCTCCTCGTACCTGCATCCACACCACTCATAGGCATGCTTGCCCTAGGAAACATATTTAGGGAGTCACGCATATCTGAGGTCGTTGAGAGGCTTGCTAAAACATCTGCCACTCAGATGATGGACGTGTTGATAATACTCCTAACGCTGGGGGTTGGTTCTACACTATCAGTCGACTACATAGACATGATGGCACCTAAGGTGCATCTTACGCCTATCAAGTTTCTGTTCGCCTTCGGGATGATCTTCATTTGGGGCCTGTTCGCCTTCGGTGTGTCAACGCTAGGAGGGGTACTACTGGGGGAGGTAATGTACTTCCTCACGGGAGGGAAGGTTAACCCTGCGATAGGGGCAGCTGGCGTGTCCGCCGTACCTATGTCGG
Organism: Desulfurococcales archaeon; assembly: GCA_021160415.1. Taxonomy (GTDB): domain Archaea; phylum Thermoproteota; class Thermoprotei_A; order Sulfolobales; family NBVN01; genus S013-73. Next base: position 2,688 of record JAGHCP010000071.1, on the reverse strand, counting down.
CTAGGGTTGTTCAGAGGGAGGTTCAGAGGGTGGATCCATCAAACTACATAATAATGAACGCTATGGGGCCTAATGTCGCGGGAGTGATAGGAACAGCTACGGTGGCCGGGATCTACATAGGGTACGTGAAGGCTTGGTACATCGCTAAGCTCGGCTTCCTGCCGTGGAAGTAACGCGCCTAAGCAACTTTAATAATGTAACCCATTCCTTTTTAATTAGGATGACTGCCTTCGAAGAGCTGAAGAGGTTGGGCATTAAATCACGAGGGATTAAGTGGTCATCCCTCGCCTTCGTCTTGATGCTCATAGCTGTCGATGCATACACATCCGTAGTCAAGTCAAGCACTCTCTACATCTTTCTTATCGAGAAAATGAGGAGCGAGTTCTACGCCACCTCACTCATAAGTCTTCAGGGAATAATCGCTCTCTCTGCCCCTTTCCTCGGATTGATTAGTGATAGGGTAAGGTCCTCATGCCGAAGGATTCTCTGTCCGATAATAGGCCTCGTGCTCCTCCTCTCAGGTTACTTAACCTTCGGCCTCTTAGTGGCGGGTAAACCGACAAGCATCCAGAACATCATCGGGTTGCCCGCCGCCATGATATTTATTTATCTTAGCATCATCCTAGTGGAGCTGTCCGCCCTATCCGTAATCGTTGACGAGTTCCCACCCTATCAAAGAACGCCAGTAGTGTCCATGATGACGTTCACTTACTTAGCAACAGCTTCAGTGTCATTTATAGCTAACGCATATACACTACCTGTGGAAGCATTAACTGCGAAGCATTTCCTAACGCCTTCGATAGTCTCAGCTGTACTGATTATTGCGGCGGTTGTTGCAAGAGCATCCACCCGCAGTAAGGGAGAAAGGTACAGGGGGGTTTCACACGTATCAGAAATAGTGAGGGGGTTAAGCAAGTTCAAGGGGCTCAATGAATTGTACCTTTCTCTATTTCTGGCGTACGTTTACTTCGCAGCTATAGTCACAGGCATAACCCCCGCTATATACGAAAGCCTCCACGGCGTAACGATAACCTCCGGCCATCTAATTCCGACCCATATCAAGTTCCTAGCATATGCAACCCAGATATTCTTCAACGTTGGGGGGATGGCTGGCGCTTTATCGTTCAACTTCCTCGCCAAATTAATTGATTACAGGAAAATACCTCTGGGAGGACTAACCCTCTTCGCTACAAGTTTCATTCTTGGCCTAATTCTTAAATCCCCTACCGCAGGGCTCATACTTGCCACGGCCGCAGGATTCGGGTGGGGCGCTTACATAGTTTTCACGGTGCTCTACCCCGCCATGGTTGCTTCAAAGGAAAACCCTGGCGTTGTGTACGGATTGCTGATTCTGTCCTATAACCTAGCCTATGCTGTCGGGCCCTACATAATGTTCAGCTTAGTGACCCTCACAGGGACATACCTAATCTCATACTTACTCATGCTAGCCATACTCGCCGCCTCAGTGTGGGTGACAGCTAGAATTCTGAAGTAAGTCAGGTGGGTCGGGCACACGTCACCGCTCAGACGTTGGCGTACACATCATCCCTTGCATATATAGGTAAACTTAAATCTTAAATCCCTAAACTTTAAACTCCACTTGCCCATGAGGATGATCCTAATGAGTTATGCCGACCCGCTGCACTTGGCTGTGGGGTTCACGATCCTGATATTCCTTTACTTATTTCTCATAAAGGAGATTGCTCACCGAACGGTCGTCGCAATGTTTTTCGCAGCAGTAACCATCATAGCTAACATCGTGCTCAGGTTCACCGACTTCAAGAGCTTTATAGATGCGGTTAACCTCGACACTATACTCCTCTTAATGAGTATGATGATTATTGTCGGCATCATGAGCGAGACAGGAGTGTTCAGCTATCTAGCCGAACTCGTAACCCTTAAGCTGTACAGAAAGCCCTTCACGATGCTCGCAGTTCTGGGGTTAGTCACAGCGATTATATCGGCCTTCATAGACAACGTAACCACAGTATTAATGATAACACCCATAGTGCTGGAAATCAGCAGGAAGTTGAAAGTGGATGCTAGGCCTCTCCTTCTAGGAATTGTTTTCGCGTCAAATATTGGGGGGACTGCCACATTGATAGGAGATCCTCCCAACATAATCATTGGGACAGCGGCAGGACTAGGCTTCATGGACTTTATATATAGTCTCACGCCGCCCGTATTTATTGCTTTCTTAGCATATCTCTTCACTTTAAGGGTTCTTTTCGCTTCCTGGCTGAAGGATTATAGGGAGAGAGTAAAGGGAATCACATTCTCCGTGAGGGGGTTTGACATCGTAAGGAAAGGACTACTTCTGAAAGTGCTTGTGGTATTCGTTACCGTTGTTACTCTATTCTTCCTCGAAGATGTCTTTAATTACTCCCCGGCGATTCCCCCGCTTATGGGCGCTGGAATCCTCCTTATAGCGGCGAAGGACGTCATCAACATAGATGATGCTTTGAAGAAGGTTGATTGGACGACTCTAGTGTTCTTCATCGGGATGTTCATAGTTATTAGAGGGGTTCAGGACCTAGGCGTCATGGATTTCATAGCTAAGGAGTTAGCCTCTGCTGGGGGGAGCTACATAGTTCTATTAACACTAATTATCTGGGTCTCAGCGATGGTTTCAGCGTTCGTGGACAACATCCCCTTCGTAATGTCTATGATTCCCGTAATACCTATACT
>JAGHCP010000006.1 GCA_021160415.1 Desulfurococcales archaeon | reverse complement strand
GAGAACCCGATGTACGTGGGGACTCTCTACCCGGGTAAGGTGAGGGTTGTTAACGTCACTGTTTACTACAACCCCATAGCTTCCCCGCAGATGCCCACACCCATAACCTACGGTAACATGCCCTTCATGGCTGGTGTTATGTACAGGGACGCCTTAGGCAATGCGCACACGGTGAACGCGTCATTCACTGTGAGCGTGAAGCCCTTCATCAAGCTAATACTGCAGGACGTGAAGGTAACTAAGGAAGGTGATGAGATTAGGGCTTCAGGGACGATAACTAACTTAGGGAACGCCCAAGCTCAGAGAATAACCGCCAGGCTTGTGGTGGGCAACTACTCAGGCCCTGTGGAGTTCATAGGTGACCTGGATCCCTCATCGCAGACATCCTTCAGCGTGTCGGGCAGGTACTCAGGCCCAGTCACTCAGGTGACCATACTGCTTATGTATAGAACCCCGAACAACGCCCCGAGGACCGTGGCGTTCAAGGAGCCTGTGACCGTAATACCCCTCACGACGACTACGCCGGCCCAGCATTACGGAGGTCTCGATGTCTACAGGTTAGGGATAGCCGTCGCTGTTATAGCGTTCCTCGGGTTGGCAGGGCTCCTGATCTACAGGTACCTTAAGAAGCACCCAGTGCCTGAGCTGGGTGAGGAGGAAGAGCTCGGTGAGGAGTGATGGACGTTGCGGACATCATGAGGTACTCCTTCAAAGCCCTGACGGAGAAGAAGGTTAGGGCGCTCCTGACGATAGTTGGTATAGCCATAGGGCCCCTGGCCTTAGTTATGATGACTTCCGTCGTGAGGGGTTACGGAAATTTCGTGGAGCAGCAGCTTCTGAGCTTAGGGCAGAACACCGTGGTGGTTATGGGGACATCGGAGTACAGCTTGACGAGTAACGACTTGGACTACATTAAGGGGCTTCCTGAGGTCGACAAGGCTGAACCTTTCTACTTGACTCAGGCATACATACAGACACGGCAGGGGAGGAAGCAGGTATACGTCTACGCGATAGATTATGGCGTACTGCTTAAAGCCATAAGTAACTTGGAGCTAGATAAGGGTGAGTACCCGAGCCCGACAGACATAACTTCCGCGGTTATAGGGCACTTCGTCGCTTACTCCGAGGATGGTAAGGTGAAGTACTTCGACCTAGGTGACGCCATAACTCTCCTCATGCCTCAAGTTAAGTCCGAGGGTAAGGTGACCTTCGCAAGGGCCCCTGTGAGGGTCGCAGGGCTGTTCAAGGAGTACGGCGGCGCCATGTTCGTCTCCCCCGATACTGGGATCTTCCTACCTAAGGACGCGGGGAAGAAGCTGCTCCACATGGATAAGTGGTCAGGCATCTTCATAATCGCTAAGAACCCTTCACTAGTTAACAGCTTGGTCAAAGAGCTTAGGTCAACATACGCGGGGAAAGTAGACATCATAGCTTTCCAGCAGATAGCGAAGGTGGTCTCATCCATCTCCGGGGCGATGGACTTCATAGCGTTCTCGACCTCGCTGTCAGCATTCGCGGTCGCCGTGGCAGGCACCGCAGCAACTATGATCACGTCAGTGATCGAGAGGACTAGGGAGATAGGGGTTCTCAAGGCGCTTGGGTTCACCGACAATCAAGTGATGTGGATGATAATCGCGGAGGCAGTTCTCATGAGCCTGATAGGTGGGATGATAGGGGTTACTCTGGGTTCAGGCGGGGCTTTCATCCTTGCCTCAAGGGGGTTAACAATCAGTTCAGGAGTGTCTAAGATAGTGATTAAGGCCCCCCCGCAGATAACCCCCGAACTAATAGGGCACACGTTAAGTATAACAGTATTAGTAGGCATAATAGGCGGATTAATACCTGCTTACAGGGCATCTAAAATACCTCCAGCCGTTGCGCTGAGGTATGAGTGATGAGAGCGTCGGCGGGAGCCGCAGCTCTACTCACAGTGCTTGCGGTGACGGCGCTCCTCACAAACGCACACACATTGACGACGGACACACCCGCCGAACCCGCCATAGTAGCTCAGCAGTTCCTCAGGGATAGCTTCCCAGAACTCCTAAGCATCGTCTCAACTCCTCCCAAGGTCTACGGCCCCTTGAAGGACCCGATTACGGGTTTGCTGGGGATTAAGGTGGTTTGGAACTGTTCAGGTCTCTACGCAGAGGTTGATGAGGTGCGGCTGAACACGTCATGGGTTGTCAAGGCTCTCTACGTGACCCTGAACTCCGCGTCTTCACCGACCATTGCTTCATTCGTGAGCAAGTTCGGAGATAGGCTTCAGTCGGAGCTTCAGTCCCTACACTTAAGGGCTTCCTCGGAGGTTAGAGATCCATACTCCTTAGTGGGTTTCCAGATACTCTACAACGGCACCCCCGTCGCGTACCTCCTCCCCGGACCCTACGCCTCACCTGCACGTATTTACTGGGGGGTGAGGTACGAAGGCCCCATAACGGCGCTGCTTTACGTGAATGACTTCCCCATAATTAAGCACTTCATGCGTGGGGGACCGCCCCCCTTCACTCTGAACAGCTCAGCTGCGTGCGGGGCACTCGCAGGAGCCCTTAAGGAGGAAATTAAGTGCGCGGGGTCTGAAGCGCCCGCCCCTTACTACATCGTGGTGAACGCGTCGTTAAGGCCTGCATTCATTAAGTACCTTAACCCCTACGAGAGGGCGATTGTTTACGCAGATGACGGGGAGGTCATCCTGCCTGGGAGGTACAGCCACGGCGAAGAAACTTCGCGGAGTGTGCCCCGGGTTTCGGAGGCGTTACGATGGGTTTCCGTAGTTGCCTTCGCACTGGCGGCGGCGGTTGGTTTGCTCTGGTGGTTCAGACTCAGGAAGGTTTAAGCGCTTCTATAGCTGCCTGCTTAAGGGAGCGGGAACTAACCTCATCCCGCAACGCCTCAATGAACTTCCCCAGAGGCACGTTCTTGACCTGTACGTTGCCTCTCCCCCTCACCGTAACGGAGCCTTCAGCGGCCTCCCTAGGCCCGACGAGGAGTATGTAAGGCACCCCCTCGTCGTAGGCCCTCCTTATCTTCTTGGATGGTGTCTCATCACCTAAGTCAGCCACAGCCCTGAAACCTTCCTCAGAGAGCTTCCTGGCCACCTCCTCCGCGTACTCCCTGGCAGCAGTCTTCACGGGAATGACGACCGCCTGAGTCGGGCTCAGCCATGTGGGGAGCTTACCAGCGAACTCCTCTATTATTATAGCCATGAACCTCTCAACGCTTCCCAGTATTGCCCTGTGAATCATCACAGGCCTCTTCTTGCTGCCGTCGCTCTCAACGTACTCAAGGCCGAACCTCTCCGGGAGGGCGAAGTCCACCTGTATAGTGCTGCACTGCCACCACCTACCCAATGAATCCCTGAAGTGTACGTCTATCTTAGGGCCGTAGAAAGCCCCCTCACCCTCCTTAACCTCGTACCGCATCCCAAGCTCCTCGATGGCCGACCTGAGTGCCTCGGTGGCCTTATCCCACATCTCCTCCGTCCCTATGTACTCCTCAGGCCTTGTTGAGAGGTAAACCCTGATCTCCTCGTCCTTGAAACCGAAGAGGGAGAGAACGTACATTATCTCCTTAAGTATAGCCTTGATTTCATCCTTAACCTGGTCCTCCCTGAGGAAGGCGTGCCCGTCGTCCTGCGTGAACCCCCTAACCCTTAGGAGGCCGTAGAGCTCGCCCCTCTTCTCCCACCTGTAAACTGTTCCGAACTCCGAGAGCTTTATCGGTAGGTCCCTGTAGGATCGGCTCTTGGATTTATATATGAGTATATGTCCAGGGCAGTTCATGGGCTTAATCCCGTACTCCTCCCCCTCGATCTTCGCGAGGACCATCTTATCCCTGTAGAGGCGGTAGTGGCCGCTGATCTTCCAGAGGGTTGAGCGGAAGACGTGCGGGGTGTAGACCTCCTCGTACCCGAGCCTCTTATTGACCTCCCTTATCAGGGCTATGAGTTCCTCCCTGATGACCTGCCCTTTCGGGTGGTAGATAACTAGGCCCGGACCGACCTCCTCGTGGAAACTGAACAGGTCGAGCTTCTGCCCCAGAACCCTGTGGTCCCTCTTCTCAGCCTCGCTCAGCCACGTGAGGTACTTCCTAAGCCCCTCATCGCTGTCGAACGCGACCCCTATTATGCGGACGAACCTCATCTCAGCCGTGGGGTTGTGGGCGGAGATATTGAGTATCTTAACGGCCTTAACCTTCCTCCCATCCTCCACCTTAGCCCCTGGCTCCAGGAACGCCTTAACCCCGTTGACCTCGTAGGTTGCTGTGTGTTCCAGAAGCTGGAGGACCTCGTCCTCGCTCTCCCCTGAGTACCTGATGGAGGCCCCGCTTAACTCCATGGAGACAGCCTCCCTGCCGAGGGCCTCACCCTCAGCCTCCGTTGGCCACTCACCCTCCTTTAAACTGAAGTCGCACTTGAAGCCCCTGTCGTCCACGCTGCAGCCAACCGGTTCTAACCTCGGGAGCACTTTACGGGCCGCCGCCTGTATGAGTAGGGCAGCCCTCGCATTGATTCCTTGATCCAGCGCCACAAACTCAGCCGGCGAGGCAGGATCACCACCCATTAATGGGTGGTGAGCTAATAAAGTATTGGAGTTTAGTTACGGTTAATTTTTAATTGGTGAGGCCGGTTAAGGAAGGTTAAGTAATGTGAAGCATGCATGGATAATTAAGGCTCTCCTGTTCTTCATAGCCTACTACGTCGTAGCTGTCGCGGGGTACGAATTCATGGCTGCGCACGCCCTAAACCCGCCTGCGAACCTCTCCACACCTGTGGATGAGGCAATACCGTTCATATCCTGGTTCGCGGTCCCGTACGTCTTCCTGTTCTACCCCTTCATTCTTGGGGCTGTAGGTTACTTCAGCTTGGTGCGGCCGGAGAAGGCGAACAGGTTCTTCGCGGCTCTCTTCGGCATGTACGCCGTGTCCTACCTGACCTACTTTGTGTTCCCGGTAGCTATGAGTAGGCCCGACCCCTCCACACTGCCTGGAGACTTCCTTTCTCAGGTGATGGCCAACTTCTACAGGTCCGACCCTCCCCTGAACTGCTTCCCGAGCCTCCACGCCGCGAGCTCGACACTGGCGGCTTACTTCCTGTCTAAGGAGGTAAGGAGCAAGGCACTTAAGGCCTTCGTTTGGGGTGTAGCGGCATCCGTGATTCTTTCAACGCTCTTCGTGAGGCAGCACGTAATAGCTGATGAGGTCGCGGGTTTCGCCGTCGCGTACGCTGTGAGCTACCTCGCTGAGAGGAAGATCGGGTTAGGTGAGGCTGTGGGTAGTTACTTCAGGCTGAGGGTTGCGGTCACTGCTGTGCTGGTGGGTGTGTTCTCCGCCTTCATGATCTACCCGCTCCTTCCCATATAATGAGACAAAAATTTATTTCCCCTAAAACATCAATTACATACGGGGGTGAGAGCCATGGTGGCGGGAGTTAAGATCCGGTAAGGATCTGCTCTCGTCACCATGGCTTTTTCACCTCTCTCACGCTGATTCTCACTTACGTCAATCACGTCACGAGGGCTTTCCATGCCTTAAGGTAGAGCGCTGTAGCCACCGCTATGAAGCCTGCGGAGGTTGTGAAGACCCCTAAATACCCTCCTGCTTGGTAGGCTATCCCCGCAATGAGGGATCCTAGGATCGTCCCCACGCCTACGGCGGCGTTCATATGCCCTAACCTCTCAGCCCTTCTCTCCGTTTCCGACATTGACAGAATTATTGTGGGGAGGGAAGTGCTTATGTATGCCCATGAGACACCTACGAGTGTGAAGACAGTCCCGATAATTGCGACGGCCAAGGCCTTCAAGGTGCTGTGGTATAGTAGGATTGTTGGGAGCATGAATATGGGTATCCTAGAAGATACTGCTATAATCAGCGGTTTCCACGCGTGGGAAGCCTTCCTGACGTGCTTATGGACAGCCATGTAGCTCAGCGTCGATACCACGGTTGAGTACATATATATGAGGTAGAGCTCCTCGTCCCTGAAGCCTACGTTCCTGAGGAATGCGGGTAAGGGCGTGAAGAACACGGATATCCCTAGGAAGAGTGCCCCCGTAGCTACGAGGGTTAGTGGGAGCCTCCTCACGAGCTTGTCCTTAATTATCCTCTGGAAATCTATGATTAGCCTCCGGAGGTTGTAGATTATTTCAGGGCTGAAGAGGATAGACGGGAGAGGCCTTAACTTACCTGTGAACTGAGGTATCAGCGATACGTACGTCACCCTCCTCGGCTCGATGGCCACGTACTTGTAAGGTATGAGGAAAGCCAGCGGGATAGTCGTGGCCACGGTCGCAGCCGTTAAGGCGAGTATGGTGTCGGTCCCGACGTACGGCCTGAGGAAAACCCCTAGGAGGTACCCGACAGCGAGCCCTATGCTTGAGAATATGTTGTACCTGTTCACAGCTGCGGCGTCCCACCCTATGAAGTCGGTGAGTATGGTGGTGAGGAGCGGGGAAACGACGGCTGAGAACAGACCCACTAACGCGGTTCCGAGGATCACGACAGCCACGTCCTGCCCTAAAGCCATGAGGGTTAGGCCAGCGGCTATGCCGCCGAAGGAAATCACGATTATGCCTCTCCTGGAAACCCTACCGAAGAATATGAAGGTCCAGCCCCAGCTCATGAGTGTGTACGCGAGGTTGTACAGCGTTACCGAAACCGATAGGTAGAGGGTTGAGGACGTTAAGTCGAGGATCCTGAGGGACCCCGCTAAGTTGGCTAGAGATATCGCTACGGAGGAAGCCGTCACTATACCGTAAATCGCCGCCGCCGCTTTCTTGCTCCCCAACCCGCACACCTGAGGTGGCTCTACTTTAATACACGTAATTAAGCGTTATTACTCTGCCTCGAAGGCCTCAGCACCCTGAGCAAGACCCCCTCAACAACCCTGTCCGTGAGCGCCTTAGTGATCCTGACCTCAACTAACCTGTTAGCGGCTCCGCAAACGCCGCCACACCTCACAAGTATGACGGGGCCGTGCGGTAAAGTGTACGCAACCATGAAGCCCTCCCTAACCCCTGCGGGAACCGCCTTAACGACCTCACCAACAAGCCTCTCCTTACCTTCCCTGTTGAGGGACTTAACGAGCTCGTAAAGAGGCTTAGCCCTAGACTTAACGGCGGGTGGGGGCCGCCTGAAACCTTCGAAAGCGGTTCCTTTGAGCGGCGTGAACCTGTAGAGTGTGACTTTCTCCGCGCCTAACCTCCAAGCCTCCTTAACGGCCTTAACCGTGGCTTGCACGACCTCGTTGGTCTCGCCTGGGAGGCCGTGAATCACGTATATGTACGGCTTAAGTCCATACATCCTAAGGATCTTTACGGCCCTCAGAACCTCCTCCACCTTCGAAGGCCTCCCTAAAGCGACGTGGTGTTCAGGATGCCCTGACTCAAGCCCTAAACTCACGGGCGTGCCCTCCAAGTACCTCGCAAGCACTTCAGCGACCTCCTCACTCACTAGGTTGGGCTTAAGGTTCTCAACCATGATGAATGCCTCCCCCTCCACAACTTCCTGGATTGAGGTGAGCTTCCTCAGAAGCGACTCTATAGCGCGTAGGTTCGGCGGGGGATGCCTCGGATCCGTGAGGGGTTCGGGAGCCACGAGCCGGTCCCTCCCGTAGTCAAGGAAGTCAGGCGCTGAGAGAACGACCCTCCTAACCCCCAACCTGATAAGGTCCCTCACCTCCCTCACGACGTCTTCCTCAGGCCTTGATCTGGGAGGGCCGAAAAGCGACGGTACGGAGCAGTAACCGCACCCTGGAGGTATGCCTACCGGGCAGTACGTACGTGTTCTGAGGGGCCCCGTCCTGCAGAGGTCACAGAAAACACATCTCCTTCCATCCGCGAGTCTGAGGGTGGGGCGGTAGAAATTGCTGCACCCCCTCACCACCTCCACGTAAACCCTCGCTGCCCACCAAGCAGGGTATGACTTAATCGACTTGATCGAGGGGGAGTACCTCCAGAGCGGCGGGTTGGGTGCCCACGGAGGCCCGGGGTTTCGGCGGACCTCCCGCCCTGACCTCCAAATAAGGTTAGGTACGTCACTGAATTCCCCTCTCCCTTCAAGGGCTTCCATTAGTTGAGGTATTGTTGTTTCACCCTCACCCCACACGACGGCGTCGAACCCCGCCCTAAGCAGGTCCCTGTAGTTGACGAATGATGGGCCGCCGGCGTGCGGCATCGAATGCCTGCTCGGTCAGCTTGTTAAAACTGTCTTGGCTGATCCCTTAGTGGGTGTATGCTTGCACGGTTTGTGCGGCCAGCAACGTCTCGGATGCCTCGCCAGAACTTTCGGCGATACGGTCCTGACTTTCACGGCTAAGCACGCGAAGTTTGCGGCCCAGCATCATGATAGGCAGGATCACGAATGGCACCATTAACAACACCAAGCCGGTCATTTTAAACGAGGTCAGCGACATGAAAATAAGCCCGCCGCCCATCATCAACACATTACGCAGCGCTACCGAAACCGAGGAGCTGATAACGGACAGGATCAAAGTCGTGTCTGTCGTAAGGCGCGATAAAACCTCGCCCGTCAGAATTTTTTCGTAAAACGCGGGGGAAAGGCTGATAACTTTCTGGTAGATCGCCATGCGGACATCAGCAATCACACGCTCGCCCAGTTTGGTGACGAAATAGAACCGCAATCCCGTGCCGACCGCCATTGCGCCCATGACGACGATAATCGCTGCAAAATATCCGTCCAGTTCCTGAACCGCTTCGAGTGTGAAACCGTCAACGACTTCGCGCACCACGCGCGGCAGCGCTAATGAAACCGAGGCCGTGAACACCAGCGCAATAGCCGCCGCAATCATCAAGCCTTTGTAGGGGGCTAAAAACGGAAACAACCCGCGAAGAGGGCTGATAGCTTTGGATTTCTCGCGATCGTCTTCGATTTTTTCTTTTTTAGCGCGCGCCATAATATGTCCCTTGGATCAACGGTAATTGGAAAGTCAGATAAGAACTAAAGCTAATAGGAACAAGTTGTAACAAACAATAACTGTGATTAGCCACCGGTGGTAACGACCATCAGTCCGCCAATAATCAACACCGCACCAATAAAGTTACGGACCGTCAACACTTCGCCAAGCAGAAGCGCGGATAATATCGGCACGATCACAAAGGTCAACGCCATGAACGAATACGCAAACGACAGCGGAACGGAGCGTAACACAAACACCCATGCGAATGTCGCCAAGGCATAGATCGTGATCGCCAGAATAAACACGGGGTCGGTGATCAGGCGGATAAATCCGGCCAAGTTTGCCTCGCCCATGCGGCCACTGGATATTTTGAACAGGATTTGCCCACCAGCGATGGTCATCGGGGTCAGAATCAAGCCGATCCAGACAACGGGTGTTAGGGATATGGAAAACATAGCGAATCCTTTTGTCAGGGCTGCGTTTTGTAGATGTGTATCAAGCTTTCGGCGTCTCCGGAAACCTGCGTCAAGTATTCAGGGACGTCGCCTCGGTATAGGTTAACCCAAAGG
>JAGHCP010000098.1 GCA_021160415.1 Desulfurococcales archaeon | reverse complement strand
TTCCCCCCCCGTGAGTTTGAAACCCCCCGGTTTCCCTTTTTTTACCCCCCCAAAAGGTGCTGACCTGAAGTGCCCCAACGCGATCTCACCTTCCCCTCCCCTGAACCTGGTGAGTAGGTATGTCCTCAATCTGCAGAAAGACGTAAGCCTGGAAACCGCTCTGACCGCGCTAAGTAGCTCCCCCCGCAACTCATAAGGTCTTGATATCGCCACCCTAATGGTGCGGGTGTCGTAATTCATCCTGACCTCGCCATTGATTGCTTGAAGAGATCTAAGCAGCTCCACATACGGCCCTTTAAGGGAAGCCGTAATCAAGGCCTTAAATAAGGCCTGCATACCCCATCCCTTCCAGGTAAGAGGCGGCGTTCCTGATGATGAGCGGCACTAGTTCCTTGGGGACGTGGTAGTAAGTGAGCTTTTTCCTGCTCCCGCCTAAAGGCGTGACAACCACCTTGTAGAACTCATCGATGTCGAATCCCTCAGCGATCTTCTCCAGAGGATCTTTCCCTATCTGTATTACCGTGGACTTACCTGGGTCGAGCTTATCAACCATTAACGACACTGTGTACGCGCCCCCATCCCTTGGCGTGAAGCTCTCCCTCAGAAGCTCTTCCGATAACTTACCGAGTTCTTCCGCAAGCACCCACCGTACCTGACCGTCGAAGACGTCGTAAATAGCGACGGTCTTCAGCTTCCCTTTAAGGCTCCTCATCTGCTTAAGCTTTCTCTCAACGTACTTCACAGGGAGGCCGGAAACCTCAGCCACTTCCTCAGCGGTGAGAGCTATTCCTTTCAGGGCTTCAGCTATTACGTATAAGGACCCCCCATACCACGGCCTAAGCCTGGCTGAACTCATCACCATCTTAGCTATGGGTGAGATCCCAGCAGCCCTTACCCTTGTTAGGGTGATCCTCCCCTCGAGGAAGAGCCTCACGGCCCCCACAACCTCCTCACCGAACTCCTGTAGAACCTGCTTCACAGCCTCCTCCCTCACCAAGGCGTGGTTAAGTGTTCCGAAGGAGGGAAGCAGCTCCCTGAGCTTCACGTGATAGTGCGGCATTATCTTCACAGCCTCAACTATGAGGTTCTCCGCGCTCAGGTGGGATTTGCTCGATGCTGAGAGTAGACGCGTAAGTCCTTCCGCAGCTATGCCGAATGGCGACACCTTAACCCCCACCATTCCGCGGCCGGTTGCTAAGGCAAGGTAGGAAAGCACGTAGCCCAGGAGCTCGAAGAACCTATGGCCTAAATCACCGTAAATGACTTCCTCATCACCAACGCTCTCCAAGTAAAGCTCCCCAGGCGGTGGAGGTCGAATTCCCATCTCAACAAACCACTTCACCACTTCATCGTTGCAGAGGTCGCATTCCTCACAACTCCTTAGGCAGCGGAAGAACTCCTCCGTGAGGATCGAACTGTGAGGTATCAGGAACCCGTGCCACGAAGGGATTAACCCCCCGGAAGTGCTGGGCCTGGCACTAACCACTTTGTGAGTTAAGTCAATGCTCATAACTTCCCATGTCCTTCCACCAATCCTGACCTTATCCCAAGGACGCAGGTACTTCATGACGTAGTTAAGGTCTAAGTTGCCGATAACGCTATCCCCGAACCTAACGACGAACTTCTCGTCAGTGTTGGGTATGTTCGTGAAGAACTTCCTTATGTCCCCTCCCGCACCTTCCTTGCTCCAAAGCCTGTAGAAGTAATGCCCGACTTTAGCCCTCCCACCATTCACTTTAAGTAAGCCGTCCTCCATCAGCAGGTCTATGACCTCCTTCACCCTTCCTTCAGAGTTCCTGCACGGGCTTACGGAGGTTACGAGTTGAATCAATTCGTTCACGTCTGCTTCCTGCTTCAGCACGGAGCCGAGAATTTCCCGAGCAACTACGTCCAGGTAGCAGGGCATGGTTCCCTGCTCCTCTATGATCCCTCTCTCACCCAATCTCTTAGCCATCAAGGAAAGGTAGTAACCTTCTTCGTCGTCAGCCACTATGACTGCCTCACTAGCGACGGCTAGTGAATGGCCAGACCTGCCTGCCCGCTGAAGCAGTGATGTGACTGAGCTCGGTGCCCCCACGTGAACTATCTGAGATACGTCACCCACGTCAATCCCTAGCTCTAAGGTCTTCGTAGCTATGACAGCTCTGACTTCGCCCTCCCTGAAAAGGCTCTCTATCTCCTCCTTAAGCTCCCCCGAAACTGAGGAGTGGTGGACAGCCATAGAGTCCTGCATGGTGTCGTTCAGTCTCTCATGAAGCTTCTCCGCCAGCCGCCTCGAATTAACGAAGATTATGGACTTCCTCCCCGCCACGGCCTCCTTCACAGCCTCGCTCAGGCTGTCTGACCTGAGGACCTTGATTCTGTATTTCTTCCTGCCGCCTACGACGACGCGTACCTTCCTTTCTGAGCTGCCTATGAACGGTGACAAGGTCTTCAAAGGATCCGAAACCGTTGCTGAGAGCGCGACGAGCTGGAAATCGCCTGACAACCTTCTAAGCCTCTCAAGCAGTATCGCAAGCTGCAGCCCTCTCTTTGACGTCGATATCTCATGCAGCTCATCAATTACTACCCACTTCACGTTACGGAGCGCTTCCTGCATCTTAGGGGAGAGATCCATGTCGATCTCCAAGCTCTCAGGTGTTGTTATGAGGACGTGCGGCAGCTTCCTTAACCTCTCCCTTTTTTCCTTCGCGGTGACGTCCCCGTGCTTCCTAGCCACGCGGAACCCGTTCAGCTGGAAAATCTTTCTGAGCCTCCTGAAGAGGTCGTTGATGAGGGCCCTTAACGGGGTGACGTAGAGAACGGTGACCGGGGAGCACTCACCGCGAAGCAGCATCTCAGCAAGTATGGGGAGCACAGCTGCTTCAGTTTTACCTGAGCCTGTCGGGGCCGTAAGGACTACGTTGAATCCTTCCCTAACGGCCTCAGCAACCATGAGCTGATGTGGGAAGGGTCTAATTCCAACCCTCCCCACCAGCTCCGCGTAGATCTCTTCAAACCTCGCTGCATTGCTGGATTTCAACATATCCCACCTGTCTGAAGAGATTAATTACTTATAGAGCAAATAAAGGTGGGGTTGCGCGTGAAGGTTAGGTATGAGTGTGTTGTTTGCGGTAGAAAATTCCCTAAGGGTCAGGGAGTGACGTTGGTTGTGGGTGGGAAGGAGTTCCATTTCCACAGCAAGTCATGCGCGATCAAATTCATTAAGAGAGTGATTGAGGAAATAGATCAGGGCGAGCTTCTAAGAGCTTTCGAGCGGGTTGAGAAGGAGTTCAGGGAGGAGCTGGAGCTGCGTGCGGAGAAAACAGCTAAAAAGATCGCATGAACCATAAACCTAATGGCGGATGATGTTTGTGGCGGTCACGGATCAGTGAAGACTTAGGAGCCCACTGACGCTACTTAAGCCCTAGGAGTTTCGGGAGCGTCACGCCTCTCTGCCCTTGGTACCTACCCCTGTAAGGGCTCTCCACGGGGTTCAGGGTCTTCGCGAAGATCACGTGGGCAAACCTCTGCCCCTTATATACCTTGACGGGGAAGGCGGATCCTTCAACCTCAAGCGTTATGTTACCCTCGAATCCCGCATCTATTATTGTGGGGGGAAGCGTCAGGCCCAGCCTTGCGAAGGAGCTCCTGAGCTCCACGAATGCCATAACATCTGGGGGGAGCTTGATGTATTCCAGAGTTGTGAGGAGTACCTTCTCGTAAGGCATTATTACGAATTCCTCTCCTCTCTCAACCTTAAAGAATTTCCTCAGGTTCACGTCCCTGTCTCCCGTGTCCAGCACATCTTCTGTTCTTTGAAGCCTCGCAACCTCACTACCGAGCCTCAGATCCACGCCGTTCTCCCTAATTATTTCGTCGGTGAATGGCTCTATTCTCAGCCGACCGGACTTTATGTAGCTCATCAGGTCGAAGTCGGATAGAATCATCATATCCCCCTCCTACATCCCTCCTTAACTAAATAATCGATTTCAGGCACTACTTTCCTCGCCTCATCGATTAAGCCCTTAACTAGCTCCCTAATCTCCCACTGCGCTGCGGAAGCCCCCCTCAGGCAAGCTATGTGAATAAGTTCCCTTAAATTAACGGTCATAAGCAATCGAGTCTTGACTGACTGAGGCAGTACGAACCTAGCATCCTCGTACGGTACGCCCGCCGAAACCATCTCATCGTACAGCTTTCTCGCCTCATTAACTACGCGGGTAAAACTGTCTTTGAAACCTGATGAAGCCACAGTGTCAGGGATTACGAATTCCCCCTCGGCCGCTGAGTAGCGCTGAGACTCCTGTGTGTATGAAGCTATTCTGTGCCTAACCAGTTGATGCGAGGTCACCCTGGAAATCCCCTCCACCATGAATGTGAGGGTGAGGTGCTCCATCACCGAGGGAAACGCGACAGCCGCCTTAACCCACTCACCCACCTTCTCCCTAGGGTAATCCCTGAGGTAGTACTCAATGCCCTTCTCCTTGACCTTACCTGCCGATGTCTTAACCGCTAGAAGTATCAGCCTCCTCGGATCATCTAGGTTAGCGCCTGACCACGAAATCAGCGTGACCTTACTCATCCGAGCCCCTAGTACCTTCTTCTACGCTTTCTGTTTATAAGAGCGGAGACTAAAACTCCTCAGTTATCGAGTAGCTCTTCCCGCATCTCTCCCTATACTCCTTCCTCAGATCCCTTCTTTCAACATCTCCTCCCGGGGATTTCTCCTTGAAGCCGGAAGTCCTGAATCTGTACACCTTCACGGAACTCCTTAGCCAGCACGTAGGTTCCAACCCAGCCTTAACGCAAGTCTCCGAGATGAATGTGGTTTTATCCCAGCAGTACTCGATCGGCACTTCGGGCAGGAGTAAGCCCGTTAGGAAGCCCTCCGAAACTATCAGCCCGTCTCTCCCTATCTGGAAGTGATTCAGCAGTTCCTCCCCCACACCGGGGAGTTCCTCCGGCGGCGAGAGTACTGAGACCTCAATTATTATGGAGTCCAACTCCCATTCCTTTACGGGAGGGAATCTAGGGTCTTCAGTAGCCGCAGCTATGGCGGCATGTATGACGTTGAGAGCTAAGGGTTCAAAGGGCTTCGTATATCCTATGCATCCCCTCAGCTCCTCCCTGCCCTCAGACAGGTTTGTGAGCGTCACGAATGCAGCTCCATTAACCATTAGGGTTTCCGGGGTGTTTGGCGGTGGTTGGGTAGGTTTCCCGGACCTGAGGAACTCGGTTATCGCTTCCCTGGCGAGCCTAACTAGGAACTTCCCTTCCTCAAGGCTCACTTCCTCAGGGTCAACGAAGCTCAAGAACCCCACTCCCCAACATGGATTAAGTCGTTAGCCTTCTTAAGGACTTCATCTATGGTTCTCCAGTGGCTCCCCTTCCAGTAAATCCTCCCGCATTTAGGGCATCTCCAGAAGGTGTCGTACGCCGCAGCGACTTTCGGGGGGACAAGGCTTAACGCCTCAGCCCGGCTCAGCCTCTCAAGCCTGACGTTGCAGTAAGGGCATCGGGTTTTGCTGGGATCGAACACCAGTTTAATCCCTGTCTTCACAGCTATCTTAGCCAGAACGCGCTCAGTCCTGCCTTCCGGGTATATGAGCACCGCATTAATCCCTCTCTTCCTGGCCTTGACGAACAGGCCTCTATCCCTAGTGATTATCGTCCTCCCCTCCTTCTCCGCTATCTGCAGGACTCGCCAGTCCTCATACCTCCTGGAGTATAGCGTGTCGTACCCAAGCATCCTGAGCCATCGCGCCACATCGCCAAGCATGGAGTCAACGATGAACTTAACCATCCTGCTTACCTCCCTTAACTCCGCTGAGTGTTTAGGGCTTCACCCCTAACTAATATATTCGTGGAACGCATACCTTAATATTAGGTGTGGGTATGCACCTATCAACACTTGTTGAGGCGTTCAGCAAGCTTGAAAGCATCTCGAGCAGGATTCAGATGACCGCCGTGCTGGTCGAGCTGCTGAAGAAAACACCTCCCGACCTGCTTGATAAGGTGGTTTACTTAATTCAGGGTAAGCTTTGGCCTGATTGGAAAGGGCTTCCCGAGTTAGGGGTCGGGGAGAAATTCCTGATTAAGGCGATAGCGAAGGCAACCCACTCCAAGGAGGGTGAGGTTGAAAAGCTTTACAAGGAGCTGGGCGACCTCGGCAAGGCTGCGGAGGCGCTGAAGCAGTCCAGAGCTTCCTCGGGTGGTGTAGGGCTGGCGAAGTTCCTTCAAGGGACTCAAATGAGGGAGAAGTTGACCGTTGAGAGGACTTACGAGGTTCTCTCCCGGGTCGCAACGGCTTCAGGTGAGGGAAGCAGGGACGTTAAGATAAACCTAATAGCCGGCCTTCTGGCGGATGCGACCCCCTTGGAAGCCAGGTACTTGGTGAGGTTCGTGGAGGGTAGGCTTAGGCTGGGTGTTGGTGACGCAACCATACTTGACGCGCTTGCCATAGCTTACGCTGGATCGCAGTCCTACCGACCCATAATTGAGAGGGCGTACAACATCAGGGCAGACCTCGGGAACGTGGCCAAGGTCCTCGCAACCCGGGGCGTGGACGTGCTTAGGAACATAAAGCCTCAGGTAGGCATTCCGATAAGGCCCATGCTGGCTGAGAGGTTGAGGGATCCTGAGGAAATCATGAGTAAGGTCGGCGGGAAAGCTATAGTTGAGTACAAATACGACGGTGAGAGAGGGCAGATACACAAGAAGGGCGATGAGGTAATAATATTCTCCAGGAGGCTTGAGAACATCACTAATCAGTACCCGGACGTCGTGGAGATGGTTAAGGAGCACGTGCTCAGCGATGAAGCGATACTTGAGGGTGAGATAGTCCCGATAGACCCGGAGACGGGCGATATGAGGCCATTCCAGGAACTCATGCATCGGAAGAGGAAGCACGACATCCACGAAGCGATTAAGGAGTACCCCGTCGCGGTGTATCTATTCGACGTCATGCTCCACGAGGGTGAGGACTTAACTGTGAAGTCAATTCTGGAGAGGAGGTCGGTTCTGGAGTCAATAATTAGGGGTGATGAGAGGTTCCGGATAGCGGAACACATAATCACGGACAACGCGTCTGAGCTGGAGCGCTTCTTCCTTCAGGCGATCGAGAGTGGCGCTGAGGGTGTGATGGTTAAGGCTGTCCACGAAAACGCGATCTATCAGGCAGGTTCGAGGGGGTGGCTATGGATTAAGTATAAGAG
>JAGHCP010000092.1 GCA_021160415.1 Desulfurococcales archaeon | reverse complement strand
GTATTATAATGTGAGCTTTAATAATAGAACTTGGTGAATTAAATGTCCGAAAAAGATGAGAAAAAATCCGAGCCTATCAACATACACGTAAGGGGGGATGAGGAGGACGTAGAGGAGCTTAAGGGGGTGCTCTCCGCTATTAGCGAGTTCCTCAGCAACCTGAAGAAGCCTGTGGAGGACATCCTGATGGTGGTTTTCAAGCAGTTCGACGGCGAGAAGCTCGGGAAAGAGGTTTCGGCTTTCTACATAAACCTGATTAACTCAGGCATGGACCCTAAAGTCGCTGAAGAGCTTACGAAGGAGTACTTTAGGAAGAAGATGGATTCTGTCAACATACTTCAGATGCTGAAGGAGTTCATGAACATGAAGAAAGGCGGGAAGGAAGTAAGGAAGTTCATGGAGAAGTTCTACGAGCCTGAGGAGGAAAAGGAGAAGGAGGAGTAGGTTTTTCAATCAATAAAACCGAAATAACTCTTGATCCACAGGAAACTCAAGGACTGTCTGAAGTGTTCGAAGATGGGGGAAGGGGATCGCCTCGAAAGAATGGAGAAGATGCTCTACGACCTCCTAGTAAGGCTTGAGAGATTAGAGGCTATTCTGAGGGAGGCCTTCCCCGACCCCCTAGTGACGGCTGCCCTAGAACTAGCTATGACTTACTCCCAGCCAGCAACGAAGGCGGTCAAGGTAGCTAAAGCCGTTCTAGACGTTGAGAGGAGGTTGAGGTCGAAGGACCCAATCTCAAGGGCAATTATTGAGGCCCTAGCGATTAGGGAGAAGCCGTTGAGCCTAAGTGAACTCACGGAAGAGGTTAGGGAGCTAAGGGGGACAGCCTCTAGGAGGATTGTGAGGGAGAGGGTTCAAGCTCTTGAGAGGGCAGGCATCGTTAAGGCAAGGCGTGTTGGGAAGAAGGTGCTTGTTGATCTGGTGATGAAGGGTGAGGATGAAGACCATTAAAGATGTTCTCGTGGCAGTGGGGTACGTGAGTGTGTTAGCGATTAAGGCCCTGAACCTTTACCTAAGTATAAAGCTCAAGGTTAGGATCAGGAGGTTTTTATGGAAGAGGAGGTTCAGAGCTGCCCTCAAGTCGCAGAAGCTCCCTAAGGAGTTGGGGGAGGAACTCACTGAAATGTACTCTGAGGAGTTGAATATCGCATTGAGTTTCTTGGATGTGTGGAACCTAATGAAACGCGTGAGATCCCTTAAATAAGGGTTGCGCAACACCTTCGTGGTCAGTAAGTGATGGGGCGGAGGAAAGGGTTAGTTGTGCTGCTAACTAAGAACGACGCTGAAGGTCTTCGCAGAGCCCTCACCACACTCGTAAGACAGGATGGGGTGAGATTAGGGGAGGATTTCGATATCTTAGTTGCTGATGGAGGTTCCACCGATGACACGGAGGAAGTTGTTAAGGAATTTCAACACGTCACCAACGCCGTACGCTTCAAGGTTCAGGAGATTAAAGGCGGTGTGGGGCCGGCCCGCATAGAGGTTGCTAGGTATGCCCTGAACTCTGGATACGAATGGGTGGTTTGGGGTGACTCAGGAAACGAATACGAGCCTCACTATCTCACCAACCTATTGAGGAGGTTCAGGTCTGCCGAATGCGATGTAGTTTCGGGGAGGTCGGTCGTCAAAGATCTTTCTACATGGTCGAAGATGCTTTACTGGTACCACCTTTAGCACATGCTTATCCCGTACTTAGCTAAGCAGCACGCACCCGGGAATAATAAGTTGGTGAGGACCGAGGTTTATGAGAGAGTGATGTACCCCCCGACCTGCAGGAGCGACGACTTCTTCTTTACGCTCTACGCTAGGAGGGCGGGCCTGAGGTTTTGCCACGAGCCGGAAGCCGTCATTAAGGTGGAAATGCCTTCGACGTTTAAGGATGTGCTGGCATGGGAGAGCTTCAGGGTTAGGGGGCTTGTCGAGGGTTCCCTCATGACGTCTTCAGGCATCCCACCCACACTGCCCGCTTGGGTTGCGTACGCGGTCTCGCCGGCGTTGCTGGCGTTAAGCGTTGCGGGTATCCTGTCCCAAAACGTCTTCGTAGGTATACCCTCAGCCATTTTCCTGGGGCTCTACGCGCTTGCCTTGGCGTATGTTGGGTTCAGGCTTCGTAAGGTCAGCGCTAACGGATATGAGAGGCCGTCACCCTTCCAAGCAGTTATGGGGCTTGTGGGCATGTACATTCACGCAGTCCTCACCACCTACTACTACGTGAAGTACTACCTATCGCTGAGGGGTTTGAGGGAGGCGCTGAGGCGGAGATTGGAGGATGTTCTTTCAAGGTTCGGTTTCGAGCGAAGGAAGTACTTCCCTGAGTAGGGAAGGCTCGGTGAAGTAACGTTAATACTTCCTCCGCAGAGACTTAATGGGTAGGGGTTGTGAGCAGCATTTCCGTGCTGGGGATAAGCAGGGAATTCGCGGAGCACATCATTGACTACGCGGAGGAGGTTCTAGGGATAGTTGAGAAGGTAAAGGAAGGCATAAGGCTTCTGGGCTCCATGAACGTCGGGGAGTCGATGAGGCAGTTAGGAAGCGCGATTAGGGAGGACACGGAGGCAGATGCGAAGAGGAGGGAAATACTGCTGGCGTTAACCGAAGTAAGGGGCAGCTACATAAGGGAGAGGGTAGCCCGCTTAGTGAGGAGGTTGGACCTAGTGTCTGAGCAGACCAAGGAGGCTGCGAGGGACCTCACTCTAATCC
>JAGHCP010000112.1 GCA_021160415.1 Desulfurococcales archaeon | reverse complement strand
GCTATGCTCCCACCCCTTCTTCTTAGGTTGGAGAATGCTTCATGCCCAGGCGTGTCTATGAAGAGTAGGCCGGGAATGGTTAACTTTATCTGAAACATAGACTTCAGTGGCTTAACTATCTTCTCAATAGCGGATGAAGGTATCATTGAAGCGCCGACATGTTGCGTCATCTCGCCAGGCTCCTTGCTCACAACCGCTGTCCCCCTAATTTTATCGAGTAAGGTGGTGTTGTGGACGACAACAGCGTCTGCCAGGAATGACTGGGTTCCCGGAACGGTGAGGTCATACACGTACCCTTTGAAGGCTTCCCTGCTTATTTTAACGACTTCCGCGAAGCCAATGTCCCTGAACTTAATTGGGAAGGGGTCGTCCCTAACGTCTAAGAACGTTTTAGGTAGTTCATCAAGTCTAACGATGTTTGAAAGCGAACTTACCGTTCTTCTCCCCCATATGATCAGAGAGGTGTCGTCGATCGCTGAAGGAATGCCGAAATGTGTCAGGAGTACCTTGAGGTCTTTCGCTGCAAGGCGGCTCCGTACACGTATCCGTAGCCCTCTCCCCCTCTCGTCGAGCTCACCAGCTACACCTATGAAGCCGTCTAGGAAATATCTGAGGAGAGCCCTAGGTAAGGCGAAGAGAAATGTGGGTAGGTAAGTGGTGCTTCCGATACTACCTATCGTGGTGCGGAGCCAGAGAGCCTTTATGATGGCTTCTTTGAATTCCAGTTTAAGCTTGTTTCCACTGGAAAGTGCCCCGGAAATGCCCTGTCCCCTTTCATAGGGGGTGTCACCTTGATCAATGTCTATGATGCCAGAATCTTCGCTTCCAAAAACTCTACCTAGTCTGTACAGGAAGTCAGGCCAGAAGCCCTCCTTACGGCTTAGGAATCTCAAGTAGGTCGAGAGATCGGTGTCTTCGTCGAACACCTTAAGTGCTGTTTTTAATGATGTTTTCGCGTTCGTCTTGATAGCCACCGCTACTAAATCACCAACTGTGAGGTCTTCTGCGGGTGTCCACCCGTCAACTGTTAAGAAAGGATGCTCGGGTGTGACTGAAACTTCGGAACCGTCTGAGAGTTCAACTTTCAGAAGGTACCCTTCCTCTCTAATTCTCCATACGTGTGTCGCAGTTGAGGCTCTAACCCTCACTTGCGGGGTTAGCGTCATGAGACTTATGGAGGCATCAGCTCTCTCAAACCCTTCTCTTGTTTCCACAGCTTCCAAGTCACTACTGTATAATGAGGATATAGGTCTCGGCCTTCCATCACCTAGTATAACTCTTTCAGCGGGGTGGAGGCATTTACCATGATCAACGTGCCCGAGGACGACCACTATAGGTGATCTGAGCTTCCTGCCTTCGTGATTCTGTTGCATCATAAATCGCCTAAGCTTGGTTTAGGTAAGACTCAAATAAAGGTTAGGAGTGTCTCAGTATATGGGGTACCTAAGAACAGCTACTAGCCCTCCGAAAGTTTTCTTTATCCACATGTAGTCTGGGAGATCCTCGTTCAGGACGAAGATCTCCGCACCCTTCTCTTCGGCCAGCTTAAGGAATTTCTCGAGGTCGGGGAAGTCGTTAGTTACTATAATGAATTTGACTGCACCTACCTTCAGCGCATCTTCGACCTCCTTAGGACCATAGGTAGCTAACCCATCGTCCTTGGAGAGATGTAGGTTGAATTCCTCTAAGGCCTTCTGCGTTTTTATGTATGAGTGCTCCTTGATGAGATCTTCCGCGCGCATCACTAGCTCCTTTAGACCTGGTTCTCCTTGATCACTCACATCTATTAGCTTGGGTAGAACCAGCTCCTTCAGCCGGTATTCCAGGTAGTCTCCCTTAGCGAAGTCAAGCTTTGTGTACCCAGGCCCCCCTATGAGTATTCCTTTAAGTTTCCCTTCCTGGAAGTACTGCATGAAGTGGTTAGTCGCTTTCTCGCCGACGCTTTTGAAGAAGTCCTTTGTTAACTCCTCGATAATTCTATCGTATCTTCTCTGCGACCAGCCTCCTCGGCTGTGCTTTCCTGGTATGTAACCCTCGATCTCGTCAAGGACTGTTATGGTGTTCCCTTTAAGCAGGCCTATGGTTGCTTCATCTCTTTCAATAACTATGAGTCCGTAAACGTCGTTCTCGGCAATCATGTCCTCCAGGAACTCAAGGTGAAAGTACTTATCCGTTCTATAATAGAAGACCTTTACTGGTTCAGGAGGCTCTATCACAAGAGTTAAAGTGTCTCCTGTCTTCTCATTCTCCCCAGAGAAGATCACTAAGCCGTTCGGTGGAACCTTAGGTATTTTAGTCAGCCTATCTATTGCGGCTTGAAGGGCTGCCTGAACCCTGTTTCTGGTTTGCTTTAATTTAATGTTTCCAGCCACTGAAAGTTCCTGGCGTAACACGTTTATGACGTCCGGGACGGGCCTCCCGGGAGGTATGTAAAGGCTGAGCAGGGTTGTTGCGTGTGCGGTCCACTTCTTAAGTTTGTTGATTAGGTGCCTCAGCTCCTCCTTAGACACTCTATATTCGCTAAATACCCTTCACCCTAGCCTATTGGTTTTATGTGACCTTTTTAAGTAATTCCTCATACAAGACCGTAAATGGCTGAGATGATGAAGTAGGTCGCTAGGGACGCCAGGTAGGCGACACCCATCATGTACAGTATGGCCGCTGCGGTGAGCTTAGCGCTTCTGCTTTCTTGGTACAGTACAGCTAGGGTGGCCATGCATGGGACGTAGAGAGTTATGAAGATAAGTATCGAGACCATTTGAGGCATGTTAAGCCCTAGAGCCACTAACGCCCCCACAGCATCTGACTTCCCGTAAAGCATAGCTAGGCTTGAGAGAATTACCTCCTTAGCTAGGAACCCGTTGATTAGTGCGAACCCTACCCTCCAGGCTTGATCGGCACTCATTCCAAGAGGTTCCAGGAGAGGTGCGACTGCTTTACCTAGTAGTGATGCGTAGCTGTACTGGAAGAAGTTGCTGGAGTAGATGTCAGGGAGATATCCTTGGGGGCCTAAGTATAGAAGAGCCCAGACAATTATAGACAGGGAGAAGATTATAATCCCTGCTTTCCTCAGGAAGTGCTTTGTGTTATCCCATGTTAGCCACCACACAACCTTAAGCTTCGGTTTGTGCAGGGGCGGGAGCTCCAGTATTAGCTCAGGGTTCTCCTTAATTTTGAAGTACGCTCTCCTCATAATTAGGGACGTCAGTAAGGCAGCACCTATACCTGCCGCGTACACTAGGAGGAGAACACCTGCCTGAATTATGGGGGATCTTGATAGTGCCGAGGCAAAGGCCAACGCAACTATTAATCTTGCTTGACACGGTATGAAGGGAACTGATATCATAACTTCGTACCGCTCCTGCTCTTCTAGGGAGGCCCTAGACACAAGAACTCCAGGGACGTTGCACCCCAGACTTATGAGGTAAGGGTAGATAGCTCTGCCTGAAAGGCCGAATTTAGAGAAAATCGGATGGAAAGCCATAGCCATCCTCGGGGCTATACCGGTGTCTTCAAGGATCGCTAGGAACAGGAACACCATTAGTATGAGTGGGAAGAAGCTGAGAACAGCCCCCACGCCAGCTATAAGACCGTCAGTAATTAATGAAACTACCCAGTGAGGCGCGAGCGGTGTGAGAACTGCCGTCACACCATCACTCATTGATGTGAAAAGCATGTCCATCAACCCGCTGATGCTGTAGGTCTCAATAGCCTCTGCTAGGGAATGCATCCCCATGTAGTCAGCTATAATGTTCAGGGGGAAGCCCGTGTTGACGGAGAATATAGTTAGGAAAACCGTGAATAGCATCCCTATGCTAACTAGCGGGCCTATCACTGGTCTCTGGAAGATATCCACTTTACCTTCCTGGCTAACTTCAGCCCTAACCACCACCTTCCTGATTAATGAGTCCCCGAATTCGAACCTAGTCCTCATGATGAAGCCCGCCACATCCGTGCCGAGAGATCTTAGGGCGGATTCCCGAACTCTCCCAACCTTATGAAGCACTTCCCTTTCTCCCGCACTGACTAGCAATTCCTCAAGTCTCTCATCGCCTTCTAATAACCTCACAGCAGCCCAGCGTGGGGGGTAGTCCTTAAGAGCTTTGCTTTCTGAGAGAGCATCAAGAATATCATTTATGAAGTAATTAAGTCCGTCGTAATCCAGGTTCAATGGCTCTCTCCTTCTTACCCGTCTTCTGAAATCGGTTATGGTTCTCAGTAACTCTCTGATTCCCTCACCCTTAATAGAGGAAACCGGGACTACAGGGATGCCTAAATACTGCTCCAGCTTATCGTAGTGTATGTGGATGCCTTTGCTGTGGGCTTCGTCAACCTTAGTGAAGACGAGTATAACGTTCGGCGTTAATTCCAGGATCTGAATAGCTAGAAAT
>JAGHCP010000040.1 GCA_021160415.1 Desulfurococcales archaeon | reverse complement strand
CGTCGGTATTGATCCGACCACCTCAACGCTCTTTGAGAGGTCAGGGTTAGCGTTTATCTTCTGAACCACGTAGTTAACAGCTTCCTCGGGGCTCATTGAGCCCCTGATGACCTTATCCACTGCATCCTTCAGTATGTCAGCCAGTTTCGGATACATTGGGTGTGAGGGGGCTAGATGTGTGTAGTCCAGCATGTAGCTCACGTCCGCCAGGAACTTTATGTTGAGCTCCTTGGCTGTCTTACTCACTATATCTTTGATGGCGTTCTTGGTTTCTTGGGTAAGGCTTAGCTGCATGTTCATGAGGTTTTGTATCCATTGGGAGTTCTTCAGTAGGGATGCTGCGGCCTTCCTCACTGGTACATGCGCGCTGATTATGCTGTGGATTGCGTTTATTTCCGGGTCGCTTGCCCCCACTACCACCAAGAACGCTAGCTCGTGGTAGGCGTCCTTAAGCTCGTCGTATCTGGGGTTGTCCTTACCGGCATTGCTCGCTATCATCCACATGAAGGGTTGGCTGAGTGTTACGGGTTTATCGCCAGGATCCCCTGCCGGGAATAGAATGTACGCAAACCTGTCAGCGATCTCCTGTGGCGTTAAGGGTCTGCTCTTACCTGAGTTTGAGTCGTAGTAGTAGTTCTTTGTCTGCCATTCCGTCCAGTGCCACGTACCACCTATGAAGAATAGCGTGCATCCCGTCGGCGCGTTGCAGTCATTCACCACGGTCGGATGGATTTGCTGTGCCCAGTCCCACTCCATCATGTCGCTTGGAAGGAGTCCTTTCCTAGCTAGCACGGACTCGACCGTGAACCACTTGTACACGGCTGCCTTGTCAAACACTAGCTTACCGGTGTTCGGGTCGTAGAGCTTGCCTCCGAAAGCGAATATGAACTGCATTAGATCCGGATGCGCGCTGCCTTTCCTATGGATTAATCCCCACTTAGCGCAGCCTTTCTCCTTAGCCTGTAAAGCCTTGTTAAAGATGTCGTGCCACGTGAACTTTCCGTCCTTGACTAGCTGCGGGAGGTTGCTCAGATCCCAACCCATGCAGGCAGCGACGTCCTTCCTCACGTATAGAGGCCTTGCCTCAGTGTCTTGAGGCACTCCATAGTACTCGCCGTTGTACTGAGCTGCCTGCATTAATGGTGCGTAGAAGTCGCTGAATACGCTGTTCCAGTACGCCTTAACGTACTTGGTTATGTTCAGTATGTAGCCTTCACCTGCTAGGTTCCCTATGTAGATATAGCTGTTGACGAAGAAGTCACCGTTGCTTTTCTGGGGAACTGCCGACAGGAACTCGTCGTAAAGTTTCTTGAATGAGTCCTCCCAGTAAGTGCTGATCTTCAACCTCACCTTAATCCCGTTCTCCTCCCATATCCTGTTTATCTTAGCGGCCCCCTCCACGATACCGTACATCCTCATGACGGCGTTGGGGTCGCCAGCCGCCCAAACGGTGAACTTAATGGTCGACCCCCCCTGTGAATCCAAGTACTTACCGAGCGCCACCGCGTCCTCCTTGAAATTACCAGTCAGTTGAGGCGCTCCTGCTGCTCCTCCACCTCCAACACCTCCCTGAGTCATGAAGTACCAGCCCACTACACCGGCAAGCACGGCAATAACTACCGCAACCCCTATCCACATTTTCCAACTGGCCATGCTTAGGTCACCTCTCCAAACGGAGCTACTTTTTATTTCGAAGCATGGAACGAAGTGTGGTGTGAGATTTATGCCATTCTTACAACATTTTTTCAGTATATAAACTTGACTCATTGCTTATGCTTTTTTAAACAACGTATTGGAATGATTAGTTGCTTTGAAACGTATATTATAATGCTGGAAGACAGCTTAATTACTCGGCGTGAAAATTACTTCAACGGCCGAGGTGTTTGAGCATATTTAACGTGTTCGACACCCTCCACGAAAGGTACGATAAGTGGTACGTTCGACACCATGACCTATATCTGAAGGAGTTAGAGGCAGTGCCACACCCTGAAAGACCGTCACTGGAGGTCGGTGTAGGGACAGGTAGATTCGCAGCTCCTCTAGGGATTGATGTAGGGCTTGATCCCTCGTTACCTATGCTTCATCACGCGAAGGAGAGGGGGGTTGAATGCGTCGCAGGGGATGGAGCTCTCCTTCCCTTCCGGGATAACTCATTCAAAACAGTCTACATGGTGTTCACGCTTTGTTTCCTGGAAAGTACAACTAAACCCTTGAAGGAGGTTAAGAGAGTTCTGATGCCTGATGGTAGGTTCATTCTCTGCATTGTGCCTGCGGATTCAGGCCTAGGAAAGGAATACATGAGGAAAGACTCTCCTTTCTACGGCGTCGCTAAGTTCTACACTGTTGAGGAAGTTCAGCGCATCCTTAAGGAACTCGGCTTCACTGTAGTTAACCTCAGGAAAACCCTCATAAGGTACAGCGATAATGACTTCGTATGTTTCGAGGCCGCTCCAAACGATGTACGTAATTAAATTAAGGTTAACTTATTTCTTGGCTAACCACACCTATGTTGGGGTGTACCTTTGCCTATCTCTAAACCCACCATTAAGAGAGCCGTGATAAAGGCGGAGCTAAGGGAGGGATTTAAAGTAATTTCCCGTGCTGGGAGCCACACCATTGTTCAGGACCTCCCGAAAACGGCGGGGGGAGGAGATGAGGGGCCTTCACCTACGGAGGTGTTACTTGCGGCGCTAGCCGGATGCATAGGCGTCGTGGCAAGGTTCCACGCACCGAAATTCGGTATTAAGCTTGAAGGGCTTGAGATTGAGGTTACCGGGGAGTACGATGTGAGGGGCTTCATGGGGGAGGCCGTTAAGCCGGGCTTCACATCAATTAAAGCTAAGGTCAAGGTTAAGGCCGAAGGTGCCTCACGTGACGTCATAAGTGAGTTCATGAAGTTTGTGGAGGCACACTGCCCCATTAGCGACACGATAGTGTCTGGTTGCAGGGTTGAAATTGAGGTTTCAACGTGACTTCTTTTCCACCGCCTATCCTAACTTAACTCCACGCCCTAGAAAGTCGAGAAGATAGGTTGCTATATCGATCTCCTTGAACTTTCGCTCCTTGACGTACTTCTTCACTGCCTCCCAGACACTACCACTGCCTATAGGCTCGCTGAGAAGTAAACCCAAATATCTGGAGAGATGCCCAGCTGGCGCTAGGGCCTTAGTGACTTCCTCAATGATTTCCTCCCCGCCCAACATGCAGCGTCTTAAGCCGTCCTTAACCACGGAGGCAAGGACGCAGTCAACGAGTTCTTGAGGGGTCACTGACGAATCTACTAAGGCATATAACGCTAAGGAGTTCTCCTCCCGTCCAAATCTAACGCACTTCGGGGCTTTCACCCCGCCCCAGTAACTCAGGGCGACAGCAACTTTCTCAGGCTTACACCCCTTTCTAAAAGACCCTTCAATGAATTCATCGAGACGTTCTTTGAGGTCCTCGTAAGCTAGTGTGGCTTGACGCGCCAAACCATCTAATACCTGCCTTATCCTGCCCCATCCTTCCAACTCGGCGCTTCCTAAGGCGTCAATACCGTTCAGCCGTAAATCGCCGCCCCCATCAAACACACCGCGTACCACCACTGACACCCACCCATAGTTAGACTTAATTAGCTCGCCGACCTCTATAATCCTGCTTTCCCACCCTACGTACGGCGTTGATGTCTCCTCCGTGAGGAAATGAGAGATTGCTAGGAGATGAAGTTCTTTCCTGGCGGTAAAACGGATTTCCATGCTCCCACACCTTTAGTAATTATATAGTGTTCGAAGAGTATAATGGTTGTGGCGTAGGGTAACCGCTATACATTCAGAGACTGCTTCTCTATGAAAGTCATCAAAACGGAGTGCTTCCGCCTTAGTTCATCTAACACCTTCCTGCACTCAACCTTAACT
>JAGHCP010000013.1 GCA_021160415.1 Desulfurococcales archaeon | reverse complement strand
TGGTAAGGGCTCTCCCGACAGCGCAAGTAGTAAGGCACCTCCACCTGTGGAGATGTGAATCCCTTCCCTCTATAGCCCTTCATCATGGCGCCCAAGTGACCGCCTCCAATGACCACGAACGCAGTGCTCTCAAGCGCCGCCCTCAGAAGGTCCTCAGTGCCCTTCCTAAACCTAGGGTCTTCAACGTACCCAGCCGGTCCCCTCATCACGACTATCTTAGCCTCCTTTATTAGTTCGGAATACATGCTCACGGTGTACGTCCCAACATCCATAGGCTTCCCGTCAACCACGTGGATGGGTTCCTCAACTATGGTTCCGTCATCCTTCAAAACCCTCAGATCATACGGCGTGTCTATAGGGGCGCCTGAAAGCACCATGGTCCTAGCCCTAGGAATTATAGGTGTTAATCCCTTCTCCTCCAGAAACCTTAGGATGGACTTCCCTACCTTCCCACCCTTAGCGACGTGGAAAGTTAACCCAACCAGCCCTGTAGTCAGTATCCTGTCCGCAACCCTCTTCTTCGTCAGATACTCTATTATTTTGACGGTATCCCTAACCTTAGCGCCTCCAAGAATGAAGAGCTTCGGAGGTTCCGCTGAACTCATAACCCTCTCAAGCGCTTCTAGCTCTCTCCTCATCAACTCCCCCACAACGGAGGGTATCGCGAGCGGGAACCCGACTATCGATGGCTGCGATCTGTGGGCAGTGGCGAACGCGTCGAAAACAAAGTAGTCGAAGAGCGGAGCCAACCTCCTGACCAGGTATGTCTGCTTCTGGATTTCAGGCGGTGCCTCAATGATCTCCTCGGACACGAACCTCACGTTATCCAGTAGAAGGACCTCACCCTCCTTCAAACTCCTTATGGTTTCCAGGGCTGTAGGCCCCATCACATCCTCAACGAACTTAACTTCCTGGCCAAGGAAGGAGGAGAGCTTCTCAGAGTGCTTCTCCAGGTTCACGAAGTCCCTGCTTCCCGGCCTTCCCTGATGTGAAATAATGACTACGGAGGAGTTGTTGCTGAGGAGTTTCTTTATCGTTGGGACGTGCGCCCTTATCCTCGAGTCATCTAGGATCTCACCCTCAACACCTATGGGGCAGTTGAAGTCCACCCGCACCAGCACCTTCTTCCCTGAAAGGTTTAGGTTTACGTCGTCTAGAGAAGGCAGAGACGCAACCATTCAGAACTCCCTTACATTATCACTGACAATATAAAAATATTCACCTATAACTCCCACCTTACGGAAGGAATATATTCGCGGAAATTAATTAGTTCGGCCCTTTCCAAGCACTTCCTGAAGCGACGGTATCACGGGCCTACTCTCAATAACTTCGGACATGATGTCTCCTTCATCCAGCTTCGGGAGTTCCTCTGGAGGTGTCAGGAAAGGCTTCACTGGGAGCGCTAGCTTCCTATAGTTCGTGAAGTCCAGTAACTTTGCGTTCCACGACCTAACTATCCCTTCAACCCGGAGCCTCTCCATAAACTCTCCTAGCTCTATGAGCTCGTCCATGGGTAGGAAGCCCTCTATAATGGATGAGGGGCCGTTACCCATGTCACCTTCAGGGAAGTACGGGTGGGACGTCAATACCCTGACAACTCTGAGGAGTTCTGTAGGGTGCCCCTCGAAAATAAGTGTGATCGGCACAGTATCAACTGGGTACAGAGGAAGTGGGTTTATCCTGACACCCCTTATGAGTTCCCTCCCCTCTATGTGGTTCCGGTAGTGCCTTAGCACCCTAATGTAGTTCACGGGAGTTACTGGGCTCATCTCCTTGTTCAGCAGCTCCGTTATTCTCCTGAGGGAGTTAAATGGAGTTACCTCAAGCTTTCTAATAATGAATAGGTCTATCGCGTCCAGCTTCTTCCTGTGGGAGGTTCTAGGTATTGACTCCTTAGGGAGTGAGATTATCATCCTGTAAAGATCCTCCCACTCGACAACTATTGTCCTGCTTGACACGTCGTAGTGTTTCCTCATGTTTGGTTTACCAATCACGACGTAGGGAGCTTTGATTATGTTGCTGGGTTCCCTACCGAGTTGGTCGAGAATCACGTTGAGGTATTGATCCACATTAGCTGAGGGGACGATGTACTTCAGATACGTGCCTCTGGGGATGATCGGTGCGTATTCCCGAAGCAGAGGCTTGAATACCTCCTCATAGTGTATGTAGGTGTTGAAGAACAGGGAAATCTCAACGGCGCCCAACCCCTCGATGTTCGGAACCCCCCTGAATTCAAGCCCTTTCTTGGAGAGGGAATTCATGAACTTCCACACCGTAGATGCGTGGATACCTAAATCCTCAGCTATTCTAGTGACTTCAGGGATGTAATCATAGCTCTGCGTTTGGTCAATGAAGTCAATTAGTGAGGGGTTCAAGTACCTCTTGAAGAGAAGGTACGCCCGCACCTTCTCAATCAGGTCTTTCTCAAAAACCTGCCCTTCCGTCAAACCTCCTCGCCTTCTACACGTTCTACTTACTCAATATACTGTGAAAGCAGAGTAAATAAAGCTATAATAGAGCCTTTTAATTATAGTGAGAAGATAAACCATTTCTAAGGCATAAAAAGATTTTACATATCATGCTCAATAATTTGACCACTTTCTGGCCACCTGCAC
>JAGHCP010000023.1 GCA_021160415.1 Desulfurococcales archaeon | reverse complement strand
CCCCAGCACCTACCACAACAACGACATCCTCGACTACGGCTCCAGCTGGAACCACCTCAACCTCCGCCGCAACGCCGCAGGAGCCCACCACACCTCCGCCGTCCGCTGAGGGCGGTATGAACACCTGGTTAATCGTGGGTGTGCTGGCGGTAGTTGCTGTGGCGTTAATAGGGGTGTGGTTAGCGAAGAAGAAGTAAGGCAAGGTGGCTCCTTAAAATGTCAGGCATCCTTCCTTTTATTTTAAGGAAAATAGTCTCAAGGGTCGTAGTTTTCTTCGTGATTCTTTCAGTAACTTTCGTTATCCCTAGGCTCCTGCCTGGAGGTGCCTTCGCCTACCTCGTCGAGAATCCCAACGTACCTGCCGAGCTTAGGGAGTCACTCATAAAGGAGTTCGGGTTAGATAAGCCCTTATGGGATCAGTACGTCGACTTCCTCAGGCAGTTCTTCACGACAGGAAACTTGGGTCTCTCCTTCAGCCGTCTGCAGCCGGTCTCTAAGGTAATCATGGAGGCCCTTCCCTGGACGATAGCTTTAGTTACGACTTCGGTGGTGCTTGCGGCACTCATAGGCGTCACTTTAGGGGCGATAGCGGCTTATAGGAGGGGCTCCAAATTCGACTCCTCCATGGTTTCCTTCGTGATGTTCGTTCGGTCGATGCCTTCATTCTGGCTGGGCTTAGTACTCCTCATAGTGTTTGGGTACTACCTCGGGTGGGCGCCTCTATACGGCGCGTACACGTACGGCGCAACGTACTCAAGCACACTGGAATTCATTCAGGACGTCCTAGCTCATCTGTGGTTACCTATCTTCACGTTGACCTTGCTGATGACTACTGGTTACTTCATGATAATGCGGAACAACATGATAAATGTCATAGGGGAGGACTTCATATATGTCGCTAAGGCTAAAGGCCTGCCTAATAGGGTAATAGTGTTTAAGCATGCGTTAAGGCCTGCTAGCCTCCCCGTAATTACCGCTTTAGCCCTAGACCTCGGCTGGTCGATCAGCGGTGCCTTACTTATAGAGATAGTGTTCTCGCTTCCAGGTGTCGGTAAGCTCCTCTACGACGCCGTCTACATGACCGATTACCCTCTGCTCCTCGGGATAGTTGTGTACACCTCCGCCCTAACCTTAACCCTCGTAACCCTAGTTGAGATTATGTATGCCTACATCGATCCTCGGGTGAGGCTGAAGTGAGTGAAGGGGCCGAAACAACCAGGTATAAGACCCTGAAGTCCGTCTTGAACGTGTTAGCTGAGATCCTAATTAGGAATAAGAGGGGCCTTATAGGGCTACTCATACTCTCCGTACCTCTAGCCATGGCGATAGCTCCCCAACTAATAGCTCCCTACGACCCGTGGAAAACCGTTGACGACTCCTTCCTACCCCCATCCCCTAAACACCTCCTAGGAACTAACGACGTAGGCCAGGACATATTCAGCGAGCTGGTGTATGGTGCTAGGATCTCGTTGTTCGTGGGATTCGCGGCGGCTATCTCAGCAGTGTTTCTGGGGACGTTAATAGGGCTTATCGGCGGGTACTACGGCGGGGTCGTTGACGAGGTCCTCACCTCATTCACCGACGTCATGCTCCTAATCCCAGTGCTGCCCTTCATGATCTTACTTGCCGCTATGATGGGACAGGGATACATAAACATGATCATAATTATATCGATCTTCGCATGGCCAAGCGTGGCCCGCCTGGTTAAGGCTCAGGTCATGAGCTTAAGGGAGAGGGGATACGTCGAGGCAGCTAGAGCAATAGGTGTGAGTAACTGGAGAATAATGATGCACCACATACTTCCGCAACTCCTGCCTCTCCTCACGGCCTTCGTGGTTTTGAGGATAGGAGGCGCGATGATAGCTGAGGCGTCCCTGAGCTTCCTAGGTCTGGGAGACCCCACACAGAAGTCCTGGGGGACGATGATTTACTGGGCGAATTCCTCAGGCGCGCTATCAAGCGGGCTTTGGTGGTGGATCACGGCGCCCGGCATAATGATAACCATTTCAGTTCTGGGCTTCACCCAAATAGGGTACGCCATAGAGGAGTACGTCAATCCAAGGTTAAGGGGGAGGGTTTAACAAAGCTAGCTATTTTTAATAGCTGGATAACCCCTCCATTATCGGGTCAAGCATTATGGGGAGACCCCTAAAGCCTGAAGACATAAGTAAGTTAACCTTAGTTTCCAACCCGACGCTAAGCCCTGACGGGAGTAAAGCGCTTTTCCTGGTAAGTAAGGCGGACCTTGAAAAGGACACTTACGTTTCGAGGATCTGGCACGTAGATCTAAGCAGCGGCGAGGTGGAGCCGCTAACTACAGGGCCTTCCGACACCTGCCCGAAATGGAGGCCCGACGGGAAAGCCTTCTCCTTCCTCTCAAGGAGGACATTAAAGGAGGGAGAGAGAGGGCAGGAGTTCTGGGTCTGGAGGCCTAAGGAGGCGGAGCCGTACCTAGTCAAAGTATTTAAGGGGGGAGTGGTTGCCTACGAATGGAGCCCTAACTCAAAGGACGTTCTAGTGATCACCGTCAAAGGCGAGCCCGAGGAAGACGTTAAGGTCATAGACACCATACCGATCTGGTTCAACGGTAAGGGATTCACGTACTGGGGATGGACAGGCCTCCAAATACTGAACACACTCAGCGGTGAGGTAAGGGATCTAACGCCCGACAACCTTAACGTCACTGCCGCTTCCTGGTCGCCGGACGGCTCAAGGATTGCGTACCTAGCAACCCCTGATAAGCTAAGGCCCTACATTTCCGAGGTCAGGGTACTGAACCTTAAAAGTGGAGAAGAAACCACGGTGGCGAAGGACCTGACAGCATACGACATCATCTGGAGTCCCGACGGGAGCAAACTCGCTGTCTTAGGTCATAGAAGGCCTCACGGCCTCCTAAGCCACACTCGGGTGCTGGTGATAGACACCAGCACGGGTGAGGAGGTATCAGCCACTGAGAACCTCGACAGAAACGTCGGGAACACCATGAATTCCGACGTACGGGCTCCGTCATGCTGCAAGGAATTCAGGTGGGTAGGTGAAAGAATATACTTCCTCGCAGATAATGAGGGGAGGGTGGAGTTACACTCCGTTAAACCGTCCGGAGAGGGTCATGAGGTAATAATCTCCTCAGAAGGAACTGTGGACGAATTCGACATCTCAGCAGATGGGAGAATCCTTTACACATTCATGGACCCGACGCACCCTAAGGAGCTCTTCCTGTTTAGTGGAGGGGAACACAGGAAGCTAACCAGCTTCAACGACGAGTTACTCAATGAATTAACTCTTTCGAAGCCTAAGCACTTCAGGTTCAAGGTAAGTGACGACAAAGAGCTTGACGGTTGGGTGATGCTCCCGCCTAACACGGAGACTGGCGATAAAGTTCCTTGGGTTCTCTACATCCATGGCGGGCCAACAACCCAGTTCGGGTGGAGCTTCATACATGAGTTCCACGCCCTGAACGGTAAGGGATTCGCCGTCGTGTTCACTAATCCGAGGGGGAGCACGGGATACTCGGAAAGCTTCGCCGACATAAGAGGTAGGTATGGGGAGAGGGACTACCAAGACCTCATGGAGTTCTTCGACGAGGTGATTAAAAGGTTCCCTGAGCTCGACGGCGAAGCAGCAGGCGTTACTGGAGGGAGCTACGGAGGCTTCATGACTAACTGGATCATCACCCACACAGACAGGTTCAAAGCCGCAGCCACTCAGAGATCCATAAGTGACTGGATATCGATGTACGGAACGACGGATATAGGGTTCTACTTCGTAGAGGATCAGATTCGTTGCGTTCCGTGGAAAGACGTTGAGCCGTGCCTCAAGCAGAGCCCATTAATGTATGTTGAGAATGCCGTGACCCCCACCCTGATAATCCATTCCATGGAGGACTACAGGTGTTGGATGGATCAAGCGCTCGCCCTCTTCACAGCCCTGAAGGTGAAAGGAGTGGAGGCCAAGCTCGCGCTGTTCCCTAAAGAGAACCACAACCTCAGCAGGACAGGTAAACCTAAGCACAGGGTTAAGAGGCTGGAGCTTATAGCTGAGTGGTTTGAGAAGCACCTCATAAAATCCGGGGTAGGGAGAAGCGGTAAGGACAGGTAGGTTCAGTTTTTAATAAGAAAAGGAGTTTTTGATGCGTCTACCAAAAACCTCTACTCTGCTTCAGCCCGGGCAGAGAAGAAGAGCTTGTCGAGCTCCACCTTAGCGAGCTCCTCAGCGGGCGCCTCCTTCACTATCCTCCCGCTAACCAGCACGTAGGCCCTGTCAGAAACACTTAGTGCCTTCTTCACGTTCTGCTCCACAATGAGTATCGTTATCCCTCTCTCCCTGATCTCCATGACTTTATTCATCAGGGTTGAGGCTGCCTTAGGTGCTAAGCCGGAGGTGGGTTCGTCCAGTAGCAGTAGCTTAGGCCTAGACATTAAGGCCCTAGCTACGGCGAGCATCTGCCTCTCCCCACCGCTTAAGGTCTTAGCTTTCTGGTTCCTTCTCCTAGCTATTTCAGGGAAGAGATCGTACATCTCCTTAATGTCGTCCCTTATTTCCGGGTCCCTGCCTCTCATGTAAGCACCCATGAGGAGGTTGTCCTCAACGGTTAGGTTAGGGAACACGTTGTCGAGCTGCGGTGAGTAACCTATGCCCAGCCTAACGATGGTGTGGGGCTTAAGCCCGTCAATCCTTTCACCCTTGAACAATATCTTCCCTGAATGAAGGGTCGCTATGCCGAAAACGGTGTTCAGCATAGTTGTTTTCCCTGCGCCGTTAGGCCCCAGCACCGAAACTATCTCCCCTTCCTTCACCGTCAGGTTTACTCCGTGGAGAACCTCCATCTTCCCGTAGCCCGAGGTTACACTTCTTAATTCAAGCATCGCCGCAGCCATCTCAACCACCCAGGTAAGCCTCAATCACCTTAGGGTCTTGAACGACTTCGTCGGGTTTGCCCTCCGCTAGGAGCTTCCCGTTATGGAGAACGTAGACATAGTCCACGAAGTCCATGAGAACTTCTAACCTGTGCTCAATTATGAAGAATGTGAGTCCTTCCTCGTCCCTGAGCTTCCTTATGAATCTGAATAGGTCGACCGCGGTGTCATACGCCACCCCTGCGGCAGGCTCGTCGAGGAGGTAGAGCTTCGCATCACCCATTAAGCCCCTAATGGTTTCAATCATCTTCATGTGGGCTGCTGAAAGCTCGGCCACCTTCGAATTGATTAGGTCACCCATCCCGAACTTCCTGAGTAGGGTGACCGCCTTCTTCGCAAGGCTAACTTCCTGGTCGCTCCACTTCTTAGTGAAGGGTGCCTTAAGCACGCTCTCACCTTCCTGCCTGGGAGGCGTTAGCAACACGTTCTCAAGCACGGTGAGGGAGCTGAACAGCCTCGGTATCTGGAAAGTCCTCACAACGCCTTTGAGGTAGACCTCATTCGGGTTTAGGCCGTCAATCCTTTCGTCGCGGAACCAGACCTCACCCCTCGTAGGTACGTAGAACCCCGTCACAACGTTGAAAAGCGTTGTTTTGCCTGACCCATTAGGCCCTATCAACCCTATGACACCTCTCTCAGGCACGGTTAGGGACACACCATCGAGGGCCTTAACCCCGCCGAAGTACTTCGCCACGTCCTTAACTTCAAGGATGTTCCCCATCACTCACCACCCCCTTCCTCCTCAACAGCCTTAAGCGCAGGCGTCTTTACAGGTTTCTCAGGAACCAGTCCCTGAGGTAGGAACATCAGCACGAGGACTATTAGGAGTCCTACGATCATCCACCTTATGTAGTCCGGCGTTATCACGGTTATCTGCAGGTTGGGAGTTACGAACGTCAGCGCCCTGTCAACGAAAGTCAGTATTGCGGCGCCCACGATTGCGCCTTTATTGTTAGCCATGCCGCCAAGTATCACCATCCCCCAAATATTGAATGTGACCGTCGTGACGAACATATTAGGGTTAACTGAGCTTAAGTAGTAAGCCATCAGTACGCCAGCAATACCTGCGAACCCTGACCCGATGAATAGAACGGTAGCCTTAGTTCTCGGGACGTGCTTCCCTAAGCACAGGGCCGCTACTTCATCATCCCTTACAGCCTTCAACAACCTCCCGAAAGGCGAGTTTAGGGCTTTCTCCGCATATACGTATATCACCGCGAGTATCGCCAGCACCATAACGGTGTAGAGGCCGGATCTTATCCTCGGATCAGGTATCCATATGAAGGGGTGCGGTATCCCCGAGATCCCCTTGCTGCCTCCAGCTGGTTCAAAGTTCTGGAGGAAAATCCTCAGGAGTTCTCCGAAGCTTAGTAGGACTATGCCGACGAATGCAGGCCCTACCCTCAGTGTTGGATATGTCAGGAGGTAACCAACGAGGCCTCCAACCACGAACCCCAGGATTAGTGAGAGCATGAAGAGCCCTACATCAAGGGCTGGGTTCTTAGGGCCTATATTCCCAAGCGCAATTATCCCTTCGGTTGTGTAGGGTGGGGCAGTCACTCCGTATATCCAAAGCATCACGTAAGTGGTCAGGGTAGCTGCTATGTATGCCCCAACAGCGTAGAAAGCTACCTTGCCGAAGTTCGCTATCCCGGTGTACCCCACTTCAAGGTTCAGCGATATGGACAGTATAGAGTATATCCCGAGGAACGTGCCCCAGGAAATCAGGAATCCTACAATATCTATGGGTATCATTTCTTACCACCCCTCCTT
>JAGHCP010000052.1 GCA_021160415.1 Desulfurococcales archaeon | reverse complement strand
TCGGGATGTGTTGGTGATGTATCCCCTCATCTGTGGTTGTGGGAGGTTTCTTGAGGTTGGTGTGAATTTTTTACTTGTTTAAAAATATTGTAGAGAATGGAATTGTGATGTAAGGCGAGGTAGTTACATTTTGATTCTAAAGTGTTTTACGTTTGGAAGCAACAATTTCTAACATATATTAGGGGTTGCTCGTCTCACTTCTCGGTGGTTTGGGTGGCGGTTAAGATAATCGATACTACGTTCAGGGATGCACATCAGTCCCTAATCGCTACCCGTCTAAGAACGGAGGATATGCTCCCAGTAGCGGAAGTTATGGATAGCATCGGTTTCTACTCCATGGAGGTTTGGGGTGGTGCGACGTTCGACGTCCCAATTCGTTATCTGAGGGAGGATCCTTGGGAGAGGTTGAGGGCTCTGAGGGAGAGGATCAGGAAGACGAAGCTTCAGATGCTTCTCAGAGGGCAGAACCTCGTCGGTTACAGGCACTACCCTGACGATGTTGTTGAGGCTTTCGTCGAGAAGGCGTATGAGAATGGTATAGATATTTTCAGGGTTTTCGACGCTTTGAACGACGTCCGTAATTTAAGGGTTTCCATCCGGAAGGCCAAGAAGGTTGGGGCCATAGTTCAGGGCTGCATATCCTACACGATCTCCCCGATTCACACCCTTGATTACTACATGAGTGTAATAGAGGACCTGCTCTCACTGGAGGTCGACGTGATAACGATTAAGGACATGGCCGGCCTCATATCTCCTCACGCAGCGAAGGAACTGATAACCGAGATTAAGAAAAGGTTTAAAGTACCTGTGAACCTACACACCCATTCGACGGGAGGGTTCTCAGTCGCCACATACTTAGAGGCTGTGAGGGCGGGGGTTGACTTTATAGACACTGCGATATCGCCACTCGCTTTCGGGACTGCCCAACCTGGGATTCAGTCAGTGCTTTATGCGCTCCCTGAGGATCTGAGGCCTGACCTGAACAGGGAAGGCATTAAGAAGGTTTCACATCACCTGAGGAAGCTCCTCGACACGAAGTACAGGAAATTACTTAATCCTAAGGTACTCCTGCCTAACCCTGACGTAATAGAGCACCAGATACCGGGAGGAATGATGTCGAACCTACTGTCGCAGCTACGTCAGGTTAACAGGCTTGATCTCCTGGAAGACGTTCTGGCGGAAGTGCCCAGGGTTAGAAAAGACTTGGGGTACCCGCCCCTGGTCACTCCTCTATCGCAGATAGTTGGGACCCAGGCAGTGATGAACGTGTTGACCGGTGAGAGATACAAGGTCGTCATAGATGAGGTGAAGAAGTATATGAAGGGCCTATACGGCAAACCGCCTGGCCCTATAGACCCTGAGCTAATGAAGAAGGTCTTAGGGGATGAGAGACCTATTGAGGGTAGACCGGCGGATCTGCTGAAACCCGAACTCGGCGAATGCAGGAGGAAACTTAAGGAGTTAGGCCTTGGCAGGAAGGAAGAGGATATCTTAACGTATTGCCTCTTCTCGGACGTCGCTGTGGAGTTCTTTAAGGTAAGGGATTCAGGTGTGAAGCAGGGGGAGGCTGTGGGTGCTTCAGACGTGAAGAGTGGTGAGGTAAGGAAGTACTCCGTGAGTGTGGGGAGTCTTAAGTACATCGTCGAGGTTAAGGAGACTTAATCTTGTCTTCCCTAACCCTCCTCAACTTCACACCGCAGTGGGGGCAAACCCCGGGTGATTTGAAGACCCTGCCGCAGTAAGGGCAAATGTACAAGTATCTCCGAGGTTTCTTGAGCGGCTCCCTCTTCACACCCATGACGGTGGCGCCCATCCTTAACGCAACGTTTTGGACTGATCTGTCATCGCTTACGACGACCACACGTTTGCAGATATTCATGAGGTCCTTAGCTAGTGCTAGGACGGCAATATCTGTGTCTGAGAGCCTCCCGAACTCCCCTAGCTTAGAGGAGATTTCAGAAACATTTCTGACGCTTCCTTTGGATGGGTTCAGTATAACCACCTTCCCTCCCGAAAGACCTAATTCCAGGGCCCTCCTGCTATGAGCGTCTTTCACCTCCCTAAGGACTTGAGGAGGTGCGTAAACCTTCCCGTTCACACCTAAATGAATACCTGCGAAAAACCCGGCCGCGTCGAGGACGTAGGCCACCTCACATGCATCTGCTGAATAGCTTGACGTAGTGATCCCCCGTGAAGAACCTGAGGATTTTCGCTGGTTTATCGGCCTTTCTAATAATTATTTCGTCTCCAGGCTGCAAGGTTGCGGATACTTGGCCGTCAACCATCAACTCAAGGGGTGGTGAGTCAAACCTAACGGTTATTTTCACCTCGGAGGAAGGTGGTAGGACGACGGGCCTTGAGCAAAGCATTGCCGGTGCTAGGGGTGCTAGAATTATCGCCTCCATCAGCGGGTCAACTACAGGCCCTCCTGCCGCTAACGCATAAGCTGTTGATCCGACAGGGGGCGCAATTATTAATCCATCCCCCACGATGTTGAAGATCTCCTCACCGTCCTTAGTAACGTTAAGTCTGCCAACCTTCGAACGTGAGGGTCCATTAGTCACTATGGAGTAGTCGTTGAGTGCGGGAGGGAGTTCCTCCGTCCCGGCGGTCGCGGAGAGACGCATATACTCATGGATCACGTAGTTTCCCTCAACGAGCCTTCGTATCATGGTCCTGTATTCGAAGGGCGGAACATCGCATAGGAACCCCCTTTTTCCATGCCTTATTGTTGCTATGGGGGTGTCTGTATCTCTTAATGCATGGAGAGTCGATAGAACGGTTCCGTCCCCTCCCACCACAATCACTACATCCACGGTGTCCACGCCCAGCCTGAAAGTTCCCCACCCTTCCACAGGTTTAACCCTATGATCCATAAGGGTGTTAACGCCTAGACTTTCAGCGTAGTGAACTATGTTACCAGCCAGCTCAATAGCTTCTCGGCTCGAGAGCTTCGGGACAACCCCTAGCCGCACTAAAAAGCACCATGAATTAAGGTCAAAGGCCTTAATTAGGGTTCCCAGCCTAAACCATCACGGTCATGCTGTTGAGTACGCCATGTGTTGAGGTTCCGGCTAAGGAGGCGCAGAGGGCTCTCCAAATCCTGCGGAACGCGGGGTTGCTTAAGCAGGGCTTCAAAGCTAAGAAGCTGGATAGCAAGGTCAGAATCCCGGTGGTGAGTTGCGGCGATGCTATGAGGCTTCTTGAAGGGATTGATGGAGTGGCGTGCTGTGAGGATGTGTTTGTGGGCGGCGGCCGGGGTAGGACGTACAAAGATTTTCTTAGGGGTTCAATACCTGAAGACATTCTTAAGACCTTGCCTAGTAGCTACGACATAGTTGGGGATGTCGTGATCATTAAATTGCCGGATGAGGCGCTTAGCTACGCTGAGCTTGTGGGCGGCGCTATTGCTAAGGTTGTGAAGGGTGTTAAGGCTGTCTACGCTGCAGGCCCAGTTGTCGATGAATTTAGGGTGAGGATGCTAAGGCTGATTTACGGCGAACCTGTGAGGGAGACCATCATGAGGGAGTACGGGTTGAGGATAGTGGTG
>JAGHCP010000003.1 GCA_021160415.1 Desulfurococcales archaeon | reverse complement strand
TTGTACTGTATGCCTGGTATGGCCTCCACGAATAGCAACGAGCCTTTCGCGCTTAGTGCTTTCCTAACTTCCTTAACGCTTAGGGACTCAGCCATCACGCACCACCCCCTATTAAAGCAGAAAACTCATCCTTGATTTCCTTCATGAGGTTCTCGTAATGGGTTCTGAACTCCGTCCCAGGCACCTCCTTCATCCTGGCTATCTTGGTCCTCACGGGTAATTCCCTGATCTTGGTTAACGGCACACCGGAGGATAGGGCTTTAGTGGCTTGAGAGTAGAACTCCAGGATCACTTTAAGCATCAGCACCGTTTTCTCAGGTGGGCTGTAGGCGTCGACGGGGTGGAAAGCATTCTGCTGTAGGAAGTCCTCCCTAATCATCCTCGCAGCGTCTAGGAGGAGCTTGTCGTCGTCGGGGAGAGCGTCTGGACCGACCAGCCTCACGATCTCCATTAACTCGTTCTCCCTTTGCAGGATTTTTAGGGCCTCATTCCTTACCTGGAGCCAGTCCGTGAAGACGTTCCTCCACC
Organism: Desulfurococcales archaeon; assembly: GCA_021160415.1. GTDB lineage: Archaea > Thermoproteota > Thermoprotei_A > Sulfolobales > NBVN01 > S013-73. The sequence continues at coordinate 4,924 of JAGHCP010000003.1, read as the reverse complement.
ACCTCTCAACGGTTTCAACGTATAGGGAGTAGCTGGTTAGCCAACTGACTGCTGGGAAGTGCCTCCTATTCGCAAGGGCTATGTCCAGCGCTATTAAAGTACCTATGTACCTCAGAGTGTTCTGAGTGACCGGCTCGCTGAAGTCAGCTCCAGGCGGTGAGACAGCACCTACGATAGTTAGTGACCCGTTCCTCTCAGGACTCCCCGAACACACAACCCTCCCCGACCTCTCATAGAATTCTGCCAGCCTGGAGCCGAGGTAAGCAGGGAAGCCCTCCTCACCAGGCATCTCCTCCAGTCTAGCGCTGATTTCCCTCATCGCCTCAGCCCATCTGGACGTGGAGTCAGCCACCATCAGCACGTCGTATCCCATGTCCCTGAAGTACTCGCCTATCGTGACGCCTAGGAAGACGCTGGTCTCCCTAGCCGCTACGGGCATGTTGGAGGTGTTAGCTATGAACACGGCCTTCTCAGCTAAGGGTCTGCCTGACTTCGGATCCTTGAGCTTAAGGAAGCTGTGGAGAGCGTCCGACATCTCATTACCTCTCTCACCGCAACCAACGTAGATGTTGAGCTGGGTCCTCGCCCACTTAGTAAGGGTTTGCAAGAGCACCGTGTTGTGGTAAATTACCGGGGCTTTCCCACCTACGAAGTTGTGGGTCTCAGGAACTACCAAGTCATACACAACGGTCTTCTTCTCCTCCACCTCAACGGATTCTATTCTATCCAGCGACACTTGATTCAGAAGCGTGAGGATCCTCCTGAGGTACTTAATTGCCACGGTGGCTTGCGGCGCGACTTCGGTGTCTGGAGGAATAAGTGAAAGTACCTTAGCTATTGTGGGTGCGGTTATGTTCTCCCCTTGATATATTTGGTTCCCGACGTGGATCCCAGCACCCTCAAGCTTTCTCTTAGATATGAGGAGGTAGATCTTCCTAAGTATTGAGGAATCCACGGGAATAACTTCTCTAGCGATCCTTCCACTCTTATGCGTTGCGATATAGGTCCTGACCTTCCTCACTTTGTCGGTTATCTCTACCCCCGCAAGAACCTTGCTGTAGAACTTCCTCAGTTCATCGACACCCGTGATAAATAGCCTGTTCTTTCTATTGCTGAGGTTCACGGAGTAGAGTATACCTAATCGTGAAAGGAGGTAAGCAACTCCAGTTATGAGCTTTTCAGAAGCACTAGTGAATTCTAGGGTGTTTCCACTCATTGAACCGTCGCCTAGGAAGAGCCCCCGGATGAATGCACCCACAACGGATTCATCAGCACTTAATACCTCGGGAGGTACTGCGCAGCTTCTTGATTTTCTCCGGGCTGGTATTCCTAGGGCCTTGAGCATCTTAGCAACTACTGATGAGTGGATCTCCACGCCTTCAACGGTTCTAAAGGATTTCTCCACGCCATCGACGCCGAAAACAGTCCTCATTAGTTCTAAGAACCTCGAACGGAGACTTGGGTCGTTGTTGAAGAACCTGACATGGTTATTGACGATCGCACCGTCAGATATTACCAGCCCGAGGAGTTCAGCTAATTCCTCCGTGATTATGTGGGGGACGTTAACTACCTTGTTGCTTTTAGCGGCAGCGACTCTGGAAGGTAGCTTTATTTCCTTACCCGCTATAGCTCGCAGCGCTAATATTAGCTTGAGAGGAACGGACCTGTTTGCCTGATACATAATTCCTTTCACGGTCTCCTTAGCTAGGCCTGAGGCTTTAAGGACTTTATTAAATAGTTCCCTGCTATCCCTGTAAAGCTCTTTGAGAATCTCCTTGACCTCCTTATTAGTGTCTTCATCCTTGCTGTAGATGTTGTTATACCTGCTTAGCTCAGCAAGCAACTTCTCCCCGATAGTGGCCTCAGCTTTATTAACCCTAATAACTTTCGGAACCACTAAGAACATGCCAGGCTCCAAGTTCTTTGCCTTAACCTCGGAAATACTTCCGTCCGAGTTAAACACTGGTAGCTTATGCTCTGGTGTTACCTCAATGACTCTACCCGTCGCGGTTCTTACTTTGATGATCCTGTCGGTGAAGCCTCTATATACGTGTGTTGCTTTTACAGGCCTTAGCTTAGTGCCGTCGAAACCTATAACATGTAGGGGCTCCTTTAACTCGTAAACTTCCTCAGGGAGTGTTTCGTCAGGTTTTCCTCCTTTAGCTTCCCTGAAGATCTCATCGATAATTTTGATGCTTCCATCACCCAACAACACGGGGGTTCCAGGCACCACACACTTACCGCTACCGAAGCCGCCGGGTACTGCGGCCTTACCTCCTCTAGCTATGGGGAAGAGCATATCAAGGATTCTCGTCCCAGTAATTAAGGGCTCCACAGGCTCCAACCTCCTGTTGTAGGGCCTGGGCTTCCTTACAGGCCATCTATGCATCATCTGCAGCTCCTTAAGCCCGCCTCCACCGACGTCAACTACGGCTATAGTTTCCTCAATGGTGTAGTCCCCGTCTGGGGCGAGTTCCTTCAGCACACCCTTAACGCCTGGCGGAACCATTATTCTGTGTTCAAGGATCGGCGTCTCTTGAACGGTCCCTAGCACCACTCCCGGCTCGACCTTATCTCCAGGTTTCAGCTCATCATTCCTTTTGAAACTCCACTTCACGTTGCGTGGGAGGGAAGTAACTTTAACCCCCTTCTTGATGAAGGGGCCTATGAGGTCCCCTAGTTCCGAGAGGGGGCGCTGGAGACCATCGAAAACCTTACCCACTATTCCAGGGCCTAACTCGGCTGAGAGGAGGTGGCCTGTCCCCTCAACAGGTTCCCCCACCTTAAGACCTGACGTATCCTCGTAGACCTGCATGAAAGCCCTATCCCCTTGAAGCCCTATGATCTCTCCTATTAGCTTCTCATCACCCACATTGACGACTTCATACACCATCGAGCCTCTCATCCCTTCAGCCACTACTAAGGGTCCTGAAACCCTCCTGATCTTACCTACTACCACCGATATCACACCTCCAAACTTATACCTAAATAAGACCTAACGAGCGAAGCGTAGTACTCACGCACGTTCATTTCGCCCACCTTCCTACCCGAAGGCAGGTACACGATTAAGGGACGCTCTGAGGTCTGCTGGAAGGCCTCAGCGAACCTCCGAAGTTCATCCTGAATAATCACGACCCCCACATCCGAATCCTCAAAGGCCTTCGAGAGAAAGTCCCTGAGCTCCTCTCTCAGGAGGACTTCGGTCTTAGTCAGATCCACAACGTAGGTATGGGACACCCCAGCAAGCCTGAAGCCGGTGACGAAGAGCTCGTCACCTATCACGGCTAATTCCTTCTTAGCGGGTAAGTGACTCATAATACTTAACCACCTCACCTAGTCTTTCCTGGATGTGGGAGTCAGGGAAACCCATCCTTATCATGTTAAGGAGGTAGGATACGAAAAGGGTTTCCCAATCCTTTAAGAGAAGATATCTGAGAAAAGTGGATATTGAAACGCTTTCAAGTGAGAGAGCCTCATCACACACAATAATGCCAGAAAGATCTACGAGTTCCTCCGCCGTTAGGGAATTTCCAGCGGAAGTGATAACGGCTTGAAGCCTCGGCGGGAAACGTGAGGTAATGTCTTTGATGCTGGATCCCGCCCTCAAAGCTTTCAAGGCAGAGTCAACCGCTGCGAGATGCTTCACACACGAAGCAGACCTCCTGTTATGTTTCACCACATCCAGCAACGCGTCCCAGTATCTCTTAGTTAATTCCTCGTAAAGTGAGAATTCGTCGACCTCTCTCAATGATTTGCTGGAGTGACTCCTCAGCACTTCATATATGAATTCAGGTACCCTGAACTCCAACTTCTGGAGATTCCTTATTAGGTCTTTCATGCTTGAGGATTTCTGAACCGCCTCCGCAACATCACTCAATAAGGGGTATTCAGGAAGGTTGTCTAGCTGAAGAGCGTAAAACAATGAATTAATCACGTAACGCGACTTGAAGACGTCGAAGAGATCAACAACCTCCTTTGAGGGTTGAATCAGCTTGATGTTTTCCTCAATTTCTGTAAGCCAGCAACTCAGTAGCTTCTCATAAATATCGCTCAGGTTGGGAAGTTCATCGAGCTTGAAGTGTGTTTGAATGCAATTAAGAACGTCAGTGCCTGCAAGCGCCGCTACGAGCTCTGGAAGCTTGGTGAGGGAGTAACTCCTAAGGCCTTCTATTCGTGAAGGCGCTAAGGTTCTGTCTACGAGAAGTTTCACCCTGCTTAAAAACTTTATATCATTTATAGAGGGCATTGACCCCTACCCTTTAAACAACTCTTTGTTGAGCTTATCGTATAGAGCTCTCAACGCCCTATCGAGCCTTGTGTAATATGTGCTGTCCACAGCTGCATCTCCCTCAGCGCTCTCAACGATGAGTCCGCCAACGTAGCTGTCTGACAGTGTCTTAACTTCCTTCAGTCTTCCATCAACCCCTAACTCCCTAGCAACATCCTTAACCAACTCGACGTCTTTATTCACAACGTAGATTATGAAGTCCCCCTTAACAACACCTTGATGCAGGGCTTCTTCCAGAAGGTTCTTCAGAGAGTTCTTCCTTTCCTCCGCGCTCAGTGAGGCTATTTTTTCCTTAGCAGTGTTGAGGAGGTCGTTAAGTATTTCCCTTTTGACTTTCAGTATTTCCTCATTTAGTTCCTTAAGCTTCGCCGTGTACTTCCTAAATTCCTCCTCCTCAAGTTCCCTCAGTGTGTTTTCCTTAGCGGCTTGCAGCCTCCTCTCGTATTCCTTCTGAGCCTCTTCCAGAATGGACTTGGCCTTCTCCTCCGCCTCTTCTAATACCCTCTTGGCCTTCTCCTCCGCCTTCGCCAACACAGCATCTCTGAGGGATTCAAGTCCCACTGCATTCCTCCTCCGTCAGATGGGGAGTCCTGAAATCACGACAAGGAGGAGATAACCTAACACCATCCCAAGTAT
>JAGHCP010000131.1 GCA_021160415.1 Desulfurococcales archaeon | reverse complement strand
TCCCAGCAGCGAGGTGGGAAGTGGTATCAAACCTGAGAGAGGCCGCCGAAGTGCTGAAGTCATGCGGGAAGTGCGTAGCCGCGGTAATGCCTGAAGTACAGATAAACATCGGGATGGCGCTACCCAAGCCCTACGCGAGGAGCGCTGAGGACGTGGCGGCCTTCCCAGGAAGGATAGGGAAGTTCAGAGACATCGTCATCATTAAGGGGAACCCGGAGTTCGGGGCCTCCAAACACATAGCGTCAGCTATCCTCACAGCCATGCAGATAAACCCCGAAGTAAGGGCGGCAGGGAACATAATCTACAACGAGGAAGTGAGGAAAGCCGTGGAAGCCCTAGGGCTTAGGTGGAGCTTCTTCGACAGAAAGGAAGAACCGCCGGAAATCAAGGAGAAGGAAGGAGGCACAACTCCATGGGGCGTGAGGAAAGCGGCTGAGCGGCTAGGCGGGAAACTACCGGAAGCGATCTTCGACTACGGAGAGCACGGCAAGGAACCCCTGACGCTGATCTTCGGGAGAACAGCGAAGGAAGTGGCTGAGAAGATAGTCGCTATAGGTAAGGAAGTCAGTAGGCGTTAAGGGTTCCAGAAATAGATGTTTATACTCTTCACCTGCCTCCACATTTTAAAGTCCTTACTCACGTGAGTGTGGGAAGTTACAGCCTCACCCATATTTTCCCTTCCTCCGTATAGGGTTGGTGGTGAGCAGGATTGCTGGAAGGCTGGGTTGATGCAGTTGTTTCGGTTACTGGCGGGGATCTTTATGCCGTCGCGTTCGTTGCTGGAGGGATATGCGCTTTACTTACGTTCCTTGGCTCCCTACCAGCTCTCGCAGGTGCTAAGCTCGGGTCAAGAACCCTGGATGTTGGGCTGGGGTTCTCAGCGGGGATCATGCTGGTGGCGTCCTTCACGAGCCTAATACTGCCCGGGATAGAGGTTGGAGGGGTTTGGAGTGTCTTAGTCGGCATCTCAGCGGGGTCCCTGACCGTGCACGTAATAAACAAGTGCATACCCCACGAACACCTAGTTAAGGGCTTCGAAGGCCCAGAGTCACTCAGAAGCAAGGTGAAGGCGATATGGCTAATGGTGTTCGCGATCATAATACATAACTTCCCGGAAGGCCTGGCTGTCGGGACTGGAGTAGCTTACAGCGTGAGGGACGGCCTAATGCTGGCACTAGCCATAGGGATCCAGGACGTGCCTGAAGGCCTCGCAGTATCGATGCCCCTCGTAGGGATAGGGATGGGGAAGGCTAAAGCTCTATTCGTCGCGTTGCTGAGCGGGCTAAGCGAACTCCTAATGGCGATGATCCCCGTAGCAATAGCGTCCACATCCACACACATCCTCCCGTTCCTAATGGGCTTTGCAGGAGGCTCCATGATCTAGGTAGTCAGTGACGTAGTCATACCCGAAACATTCAGAGGAGGACACGAAGAACTAGCAACACTAGGGTTCATAATTGGATTTATGACCATGCTGGCTCTCGACACTGTGCTCTAAATGACATAACTTATCGTGCCGAGGGTAAGTTACTGGTGGTATTATTTGTAGTATTTGCTAGTAAAGATTAGGTAGTGAAGAGTTCTCGATAATAGGGCTTCAGCGCCCCGTGGATTGCTCCACAGATTGCTTTCCTGCCAGTACGAGGTTTATGAGGATTTGAAGGAATTCTTGTTCACCTATGTCTTCAGGTGGTCTAAGGGTGTATCACATAAGACCTCCCAGGAAAGTTCTGATTGCGATCCTAGTTTCTGTCGAGGCTTCCCCGAAGACTTTCTCTGCCAGGATACTTGTCTTTTCCTCGCACAGCTTCCTTATATTCTCAGCTATCTTAGGGTATGTGTTTCCCAAAGCCATAGTGTGTAGGAGAAGTCCCCTATGTACTGGATCCCTGTATTTATCCATGTAACCTTTCCCTACACATTCCAGCAATTCCTTTCCTTGTAAGTTCTTACTTAGACAGGAATTCACCGGTTGCAGGGGGAGACTCCTAGCGGCTATTTCCATTATAAGCTCTTCCTTACTTCTAAAGTACCAGAAAATGAGTCCCTTAGACACCCCAGCTTCTTTAGCTATATAGTGAATGGGCGCTCTGAAGTAGCCGTAAGTAGAGAAAACCTTCATCGCGGCCGACAGGATTTTCTCCCTAACCACATCCTTCTCCCTAACCATCATCATCACATTCCCTTCAGTAGTTTCCTAATAATTGGTGCTGCCGAGACATATAATATTGCTATAACAGGCTGTATTGATGGTATGAGCGCTGCAGGGATGGCTGCTGCAGAACCTATAGTTAGAACTGCCATTGCTGCGGCTACGCTTTCGTTCTTGGTTATAGCTATGAATGCGACCCCCATATGGTCTTCGAAGCTCATCTTCAGCACTTTGCTTGCCACCAGAAGCGACGCTATGATTAACCCGTAAACCACCAATTGCGCCCCAATTATGTAGCCTGCAAGGGTAGGTTTCGATATAAGTAGAACTGCCTTATTAGCTATTAAGAGGAAGATCAGCGCAAGCATAAACGTCATCGTCCAAATAGACAGCACAGGCTTAAGCCTAGCTGATAACTTACTTTCTAAGCATTCTATAGCTTTCCTGATATCGGCAGGCGTCTCCGCAACACTCCCACCGGTGCCCACCCTTACTTTACATTCGTGCTTCACATTAGGATCCATCACAATATTTCTCGCCTTCCTCACCACCAGAAAGTACCTGGTCAGCTGCCCAAGCACTAACGGCACTATGAGGGCGATGGTGACCGACTTAGCTAGCAGCGCTATAGGGAGACTGACGTTCACCGTCCTTGCATACAGACCTACGTACGTCGGGGTCGCGAAGAGAGCTATGAGTATGCTGAGAATCACTAAAACCGTGGCGAGCTCTATATTGCCTTCAGCTAGCATAACGTAAGCTACTGAAGCGCTGGAGGCAGGCACCGAATTGGCGGCAACGTAGCCGATACCTACAACCTTATTGCCGTTGCCTCCCGCAAGCAACATGGCAGCAGCCGGAGCGATGACGAAAATTATGATTAAGGAAACAGCAATTTCTTTCCACTTAGACTTGAATTCTTCACTCAACTTATCGGCCTTCAACTGGATCATCGAGGGGTAAAGGGTTCCTATAGCTAGGCAGAGAATGGCATTCTTAACTAATCCAGCATTGGCCTTAAAGTATGGAGTAAGAAAATACCCTAAGGGAAGAGCTAAAAGAATAGCTAAAAATACGTAAAGCAGTAAAAACTTCCTCAAATGACTAGCCATTCTTTTAACGTTGACCATTATTGACCACCAAGTTAATTATTTAAGTAGGATTATAAACTTACCGGTCAGTCAAACTGACTGGTCAATAAACTTGGTAAGAAAGAATTTCCTCTCACACATACCTAATACTTTAAAAAGATCTAGACCCCGCTAAAAGCCTCGAGGTGCATGCTCATTTACACAGAAATCAATACAGATAAACTGAAAAACACGTAAAGCCAGTAAAATTCGCTCAGAAACTGCTTAGATCTGTCGAAGCTGAGTACAGGAGCACGGAGTTAAAGCTATAAACTCTCTGAAGTTAGCGAATGGGGAAAGACCATCCCCAAGCAATAAAAATAGGTCAACTGATTGCTGAATCTCCAGATCAATGAAAATACACCTAATATGTTGAGTCATTTAGTTTCTAGTTATTCTTTGTGAGTACTAGCCAAGCATATTGGTTGGGTCCTAGGAATATGCTTGTTGCGTAGGTTTCGTTGCTTAGCTGGGTTGTGTGCGCTATCATGCTGAAGCTGCTTGCCATGAACCCTATATAGTAGTAGGTTATCTTCAGCGTTTCGTTGTGTGTTTTTATTATGTAGGTTGTTGGGTACCCCCCTGTGTAGGTTACTGTTTCGTTTCTCGATGCTTTCGTTATGGTTGTGTTGTCCACCCTCACCGTTTCTGGGTTGATAACCGCTTTCCCTTTCCAGTATAGTTGCAGTACTGCGTAGGCATATTTCTTTCCGTTAAGGATTATTGTGTTCTCGCTTATAGTGGAGTTCATTATTAGGTTGGCTGTGAACTCATCGACGTTCGGATGATTACATGTGAAGACTTCCGGCGGGCATGACTTGTTTAGGTAGACCTGCTTAGCTTCCTGCAGGAACTCCTTCAGTATTTCGGAGCTGCTTAAGGTGGCTAGCTTGCCCTGATTCGCGTTATCTAGGCCGTACTGAATCATCGCTGCCGCGATTAATGAGGCCACTATGAGGGCTGCGGCACACATACCTAAAGTTCTCGTTCTTGCCGTGCGTCATCACCGGTTATTTGTTTAACGCGTTTTAGTTTAAGGCAGGGCTTCGAACACTTTTTCGATTCACTCGATTTGCTTGCTGCCTCAACAACTTAGTGAGGGTAATCAATTTAAGCGGATGATTTTTGGTTTCTTTAGGTGTGTTAATGCCTGCGGGCAGAAGGAGTGCTTTATGGCTCCTTATGTTCGCTTTACTCATCGCTTCGAGCTTGACGTCGGTTAATGCCTTAGTCTCTTACAGAGGCGGTGGGTTCATGACGCAGGGTGATTATGAGGTGGATAAGGAGGTAGTTTTCTCCTACGACGGAAGTGATTTGGTGGCTAAGCTATATAAGCATGGTGAGCTCGTATGCACTGCTAGATACACTAGGAGGGCCTACGGAGTCACCACAGATTCTTTAGCAATATTTAATTTGAACTCCTTCATATGCGACGACGCTCATTCAACATGGCTCATGAGTTATCTTTACTGGGATGTTAAGTGGGGGAGTAAAGTTGCTTTCGCTTTAGACACCGATACTGTGGCTAAGGGGTACCAAATACTGTCAGCTTTGGAAAGATTCGGGAGTTCGAACACTACAGCAGTTATTGTGGACTACAGCAAAGCCCCGCCTGCGTACTCTATATACCCATTCGACGACTTCTTCTGGGAGCCTATACTTATCTATAGGCCGGAAAACTTCACTGTGGAGATCGTTAATGGGATTAAACTATTCTACGATGACGGGGTGAGGAACGAAACTCTGCAGTACGTTAAGGAAGCACTAGGCATAGTGAATGAGTTGAAGGAAGCGTACGGCCCAACGATATTTGAGCCTTACCTTTTCATCTTCGTCAGCATGAACATCCCGGACATCTACGGCCATGAAATAGGGGGGCATAGCATGGGAAGCACTAAGTTCATGAGGGACGGATTCGGAAACACAACCGCTGTTATCGCTATCCACGAAACCGCGCATAGCTGGTTCACCGATCCCTACGTTAAGGGCTCTCCCTACGAACTTAAGGAGGGCGGGGCTGAGTTCACCGGATGGTACTTCTCCCGTAAGTACTTCCCGCAGCAGTTCGCGAAATACATGGAGGGCGGTTGGGTCTGCCATAACTTAGGAGACCCTTACTTCAGCGGGGCGACTAAGATCATAGCTCAGAATTACTACATCGAGAAACTATCTCAGGTAGCTGGGAAAAACCTAACAATCTTCAACATCTTCAGGGATTACTTTGGAAATGCGACGTTTTATAAGGTCTTCACAGACGCAGACATGAAGACCTTTATTCTTGAGGCCGTTCCTCACTACTTAGCGGCTGATCTAGGGGTTGATGAGGGCGTCCTCAAGGAGTCCGCGGGGGAAATTGAGGAGATTTTGAGCTCAATACCGCAGCACCCTAGAGAGGTCTGCTAATGGCCCTACTTCTCAAACTACATAACGGACAGGCTCGACGAGGTTATTGAGGAGTTAAGGAATCCTATGGCAAACATGAAGATCTACCTCTTCAGGAACAATACAAAG
>JAGHCP010000043.1 GCA_021160415.1 Desulfurococcales archaeon | reverse complement strand
GTCCTAATTGAGGAAGACCTTAAAGAAACACCTACCAAGTACCACATGTATATTAAGAGGGTGGGTCGGAGTGGCAATGGGTGAGGAACGCCTAATAAGGGAGATCAAAGGATATGCCCTGAAGAACGCCGTGGATCATGGAGGGAAGGCTGTTCCAGGGCCTGTCATAAGTAAACTTCTGGGGAGTCACCCCGAATTGCGAAGCAAGGCGAAGGAAGTAGCGCTTCTGGTAAGGAAGATTGTTGATGAGGTAAATAGCCTCCCTAGGGATGAGCAGGAGAAATTACTGGAGGAGGAATTCCCTCATTTGCTTCAGCAGAAAAGGAAGGAGGAAAGGAAGGGGCTCCCTCCGTTACCCAACGCAGAGAAGCTGGGGGAGGTGAAGACGCGATTTGCCCCTAACCCTGATTTCTTTATACACCTAGGAAATGCGAGGCCCGCCATCTTAAGCTATGAGTATGCGAAGATGTATGAAGGCACTATGGTTCTGAGGTTTGAAGACACGGATCCCAAAACAAAGCCCCCTCTTCCTGAGGCCTACAGGAAGATCAAGGAAGACCTTAAATGGTTAGGTGTCAAGTGGGATGAGGAATACATTCAGTCTTTGAGGATGAACATTTACTATGATGTCGCCAAGAAAGTTATAGAAGCGGGGGGCGCGTACGTAGATCTATGTTCTCAAACCGAGTTCAGGAAATATAAGCTTAGCGGGAAACCCTGCCCACATAGGGAGCAAGGAATTGATGAAAACCTCGAACTATTCGATAAAATGATTTCAGGACACTTCGGCGAGGGTGAAGCTGTTCTCAGGATTAAGACCGATCTAACACTGAGTGACCCCTCAGTAATTGATTGGGTTGCCTTCAGAATTATAGATACCGATAAGCACCCCCACCCCATAGTGGGGTCAAAATATGTTGCTTGGCCAACCTACAACTTCGCTGCAGGAGTGGATGACCACTTAATGGGTATAACGCATATATTGAGGGGGAAGGAACACTCTATAAATACTGTGAAGCAGTCCTATCTATACAGCCACTTGGGGTGGAGTTACCCTGAAGTGATAAACCTTGGCAGACTTCATCTAGAAGGATTAGTTCTAAGTAAGTCGCTTATAAAGAAGCTTCTGAAGGAGAACCCGAACAAGTTTGAAGGGCCTGAGGATGTTAGGTTCGGCACGATCGCCTCTCTCAGGAATAGGGGAATTGAGGCTGAGATGATCCGTCAATTAATTCTGGAAGTAGGCGTTAAGCCCTCGGACGCCAAGATCAGCTGGGATAATATAGCAGCTGCTAATAGGAAGCTCATAGATCCCAAGACTCCTAGGCTGATGGCCGTCATGCGCCCCGTGACCTTAACGGTTAAGGGATATGAAGGGCCTAAGAGTGTCGTGATCCCTAAGCACCCTACGAACTCAGCCCTCGGCTCAAGGAGTATCGATATACATGTTGTGGATGGTGAGGCTAGGTTTCTTGTTGAGATGCGTGACGTGGAGATGGGCATCAAGCGTGGAGGGCTAAGGCTCATGGAGTTATGTAATGTAGAGGTTGAGAGAGTCAGCGGTGGATTAGTTGAGGCAAGGTATGTAGGTAATGACCTTCAGTTAGCTAGGGATAAGGGTTACCCTATCGTTCAATGGGTGCCTGAAGGAGGAGGTGTACGCCTTAGGGTTAGTGTGCCGGAAGGGCTTGAACTGAGGGTTGAGGAAGGCTATGGGGAGAAGCACCTTCGGGAGCTTCAGCCAGGCAGTAAAGTTCAATTGGTGAGATATGGATTCGTGGTTCTGAGGGAAGTGGGCTCCGTGGTGGAGGCCACCTTCATGCATAGGTAGCGAGTCACGTTTTTAAATCCCTCTGTATAGTAGAGAATGCGACGACGAGGTGGATGAGAATGAGCAAACCCCCTTATGTAAGGTTTGAAGTACCTCCTGAAGTAGCTGAAAAAGCGTATGAGGCAGTGAAAAAGGCTAGGGAATCAGGAGGGAAAGTCAGGAAAGGCACTAACGAGACTACTAAGGCTGTTGAGAGAGGAATAGCTAAGTTGGTGCTGGTCGCTGAGGATGTGGATCCTCCTGAAGTGGTTATGCATCTCCCGCTCCTTTGCGAGGAGAAGAAGGTTCCATACCTCTATGTTCCCAGTAAAAAGAAGCTAGGAGAAGCCGCAGGAATAGAGGTTGCAGCGGCGTCGGTTGCTATAGTTGAGGAGGGCGGCGCTAAGGATCTAGTGAGCGAGTTGGCAAAGACCTACGAAGAGCTCAGGACTAAGGCCTCATAATACCCTGATGGATTCTTGAACTTGAACATAAACAAACCTTTTAATCCGTACCCTTCTTACTTCTTAGGTGTGCAGTGCGATGAGTGAAGAGAAGGGTAAAGTAGATGTGAGTCAGCCGCAGGTAAATGTTGTTGAGGAATTTGGTTTCCCTGCAGAGGTTATCCAAATAGTTGGAAGGACGGGGGTCACTGGCGAAATCACGCAGGTACGTGTAAGGGTCCTTGAAGGTAAGGATAAGGGAAGGATAATAGCAAGAAACATAAAGGGCCCAGTCAGGGTTGGTGACATAGTAATATTGAGGGAGACCGAAAGAGAAGCCAAGAAGTTATCGACCCGTAGGAGGTAATACTTTTAACCCGAGCTAGCCATCCATCAAGGAATCAGGTGGTGGTGTGAATGCCTAAAACCAGGAAATGCTCCTTCTGCGGTCGCCCTATACCTCCTGGCACGGGGATAATGTATGTGAAGAATGACGGCACAATACTGTGGTTCTGCTCCAGTAAGTGTTTCAAGAGCTACAAGATGGGTAGGGACCCCAAGAGGGTACCTTGGAGCGCTTACTATTTAGGCAAGAGAGGTGGTTAACATGGCGGTTGAGAAGACGCTGCTTATAGTGAAGCCTGACGGTGTTAGAAGGGGTTTAGTTGGTGAGGTCATTAGCAGGGTGGAAAGGAAGGGATTAAAGATCGTGAAGCTCAGAATGTTATACCCTAGGAAGGAATGCATTGAGAGGCTATACGACATCCATAAAGGGAAGCCTTTCTACGAAGAGCTTGTGTCCTTCATGACCTCAGGTCCTATAGTGGCTATGGTTGTTGAAGGGGATGAGGCCGTAAGCGTTGTCAGAACACTAATAGGCCCCACCGACGGGAGAAAAGCTCCTCCAGGAACTATAAGGGGTGATTTCGCTTTATCAATTAGCTACAATGTTGTCCATGCCGCCGACAGCGCGGAAAGAGCAAAATATGAGATAGG
>JAGHCP010000062.1 GCA_021160415.1 Desulfurococcales archaeon | reverse complement strand
CCTCGCTTGAGATCCATAGGTCGTAGTACTTCCCCTTCATCTTCATTAACTCTTCATGTGTGCCTTCCTCGACTATCCTTCCGGCATCAATCACCACAATCCTGTCGGCATCGGCAGCCGTAGTTAATCTATGCGCGATTATTATCCCCGTCCTCCCCTTCATCAGCCTCCGCATGGCGTTCCTCACTATCCCCTCAGTCCCGGGGTCAACGCTGGAGAGGGCCTCATCAAGTATTACGAGTGCAGGATTCCTCAGCATTGCCCTCGCTATGGCTATTAACTGCTTCTCACCTGTTGAGAGCTTCTTCCCCATCTCACCCGCGTCCGTTAAGTACCCCTTAGGAAGCCTCTCGATGAAGGAATCTATCCCGAGCTCCTTACATACCTCAATGACCTCCTCATCCGAGGCGTCAGGCCCTCCGAGCCTTATGTTATCCATGACGGTTCCTGGGAAGAGGTATGTTTCTTGAGGGACGTAGCTGATGACCTTCCTCAGGAAGTCCAGCTTAAGTTCCTTAATGTTCATCCCATCCAGCAGTATTTCCCCCTCGTCAGGATCGTAGAACCTCATGAGGAGATTCGCGAGGGTCGTTTTCCCAGCCCCGGTTTTACCAACTATGGCTACTGTTTCCCCTGCCTTTATGTGGAGGTTTACGTGCTTAAGGACCTCCCTCCCGGGAATATAGCTGAAGGTGACATTCCTTACGAGAACCTCCCCTCTAGGGTTGGGTATTATTTTACTCCCTCCAATCTCCTCCTCTTCAGAGTCCACAACCGCGTATATTCTTTCCGCCGCGGCTATCGCTGCTTGGAGGGAGTCATACATGTTTATGAATTGAGTTATAGGTCTCCCTAACCTGTTCACGTACTGAATAAAGGCCACCACCAAGCCTATCGTGGCTGCGTTCACGGAGATAAGGTAAGCCCCGAACACTAGGACTATAATCACGGATAAGGTGACTGTTGAGTCCATCGACGGCCAGAAAAGCCCCATGAGCTTAGCTATCTTCACGTACGCCTTAGACGTTTCGCTCGACACGTCAGCGAAGGACTTAATGAAGTCGTACTCCCTGCCGAAAGCCTTTATCGCCTCAACCCCTGAAATCGATTCCTCGACAATCATCGTTGACTCAGCGACTTTCCTCCTCGCAACCCTGTGCGCCTCCTTGAGCTTCCTCCCGAAGAACCTGGCTATGAAGACCAGCGCAGGGAGGGTTGCGAGGGATACAGCCGTGAGGGTTGGGCTAAGGTAAATCATTATCGCGATAATACCGACAAGCGATATCAGGTTCCCGAGAACCGAGAGAATTCCTGAGATGAGGACGTCGTTAAGCGTTGATGTGTCATTAATTGTTGCCGACACTAGGTCACCTATCCTCCTCTCACTGAAGAACTTCATCGTCAGTCTCTGCAACTTAGTGAAAACGGCGTTCCTTAAGTCCCTAAGGTAGTACTGCCCGACCATCTGAATGGTGTAGCTATTTCCAGTCATCGATGCCCACTGACCTACGAGTAGGGCCAGGTAAACACCGCACATCATGGCCAACCCCCTAACATCCCTACCCACTATGTAGGTGTCGATTATCTCCCCGAGCACGTACGGGGCGTAGAGCGTCGTCAACGTGTACGCAGCTATGGAGGCAGCAACCAAGGCGAGCAAGCCCTTATACTTCAGGAGGTCTCTACCAACCCTAAGCAGTAAGGACCACGCAGAGCCCTCACCGGCGCCCTCCCCCAGGAATTTCTGCCTTCCTGAGCTCACAGCGCCTCACCTCCCTCGAAGATCCAGAGCTTCCTGTAGGTGTCGCATGTCCGCATGAGGTCCTCGTGCTTTCCTTCGCAAACAACCTCACCTGAGTCTAGCACGATCACGTTGTCGGCCAGAGCTGTTAGGGACGGCCTCTGACTCACTATTAGGGCAGTCCTACCTGCAAGCATGTCCCTCAGATCTCCAACCAGTTCCCTCTCGGTCCTGAAGTCGAGGTTAGACACCGGGTCATCGAGGAGGATAATCCTCGGGTTCCTCACCAACGCCCTGGCTATGGCGATCCTCTGCCTCTGCCCTCCCGAAAGAGTTATGCCTCTCTCACCCACTAGGGTGTCGTACTTATCCGGTAGGGACTCTATGAAGTTGTGAATCTTAGCTATCTTGGCAGCCCTCACAACGTCATCCATGCTTGCCTCCAGGTTCCCGAAAAGTATGTTTTCCTTTATAGTGCCTGAAAATATGAAGGGCTCCTGGGGGACGTAAGCTATAACCTTACGTAGGTGCTCAAGGTCGAGCTTCCTCACGTCGATGCCGTCGAGAAGTATTTCCCCTTCCCTGAAATCGTAGAATCTGAGAATAAGCTTAAGTATCGTCGACTTCCCCGACCCAGGAGGTCCGGCGATGAAGAGCTTCATCCCTGGCTCAACCTTAAATGAAATGCCCTTAAGCACCTCCTTCCCTTCAACGTAGCCGAACTCCACATTCCTGAATTCGAGCTTACCCTCAACACTGTCCAGCTTAACCCCGCCTTCACTGCGCACTTCCGGCACAGCATCAATTACTTCGAACACCCGCTTAGCTGCTGCAAGGGCCCTCTGGAAAGCGCTGAGCATGAATCCGAAAGCCCTCATGGGCCACATCAGGAGGGAGAGGTAGGTGATGAATGCAGTTAACTCACCTATGCTTAAGGCGCCGTTAAGTATTGCTAAGCCCCCGAAGTAGAGAACCGCCGCCATTGACCCACCGAGCACGAGCTGCGAGAAGTTCCCGTACACCGCCCTTATCCTGGCGGCCTTGATGTTGAGTTCGGCGAATGTGTTGTTCTCCTTAGTGAATCTCTGGATTTCATGGCTTTCAAGCGCTAACGCCTTAACCGTCTTTATGCCGTTGAGGTTGCTAGTCACTATCGATGCGAGGACGCCTAACTGATTCCTTATCCTGTCGTACAGAGGCCTAATCATAAGGACGTACTTGCTGTTAAGCCCGGCCATGAGGGCCATCGATAGGAGCACTACGAATGAGAGGTGTGGGCTCATGGTGAACATGAAGTAAAGTGACATCGCGGCGGTGAATGATAGGTTAACTAAGTTCCTGACCTGCCAGGAAAGCGACCTGGCAAGCCTGTTCGTGTCGTTAGTTATCCTGGAAATCAGTTGCCCCGCAGTAACCCTGTCAAAGAACTCCATTGATTGCCTATGTATGGATTGGAAAGCCGCGACCCTCAAATCATGTGCGAGGTCCTGCGAGAGGAGCGCTGTTGAGTACCTGGTTAAGTACCACGTAACGCCGCCGACGGCGGTGGCTAGGGCTAGGAGACCGACGTAATAAAGCGCTTCATGAACGTTCCCCGCAGAAACCCCACGGTCTATCGCGTACCTTATCAGGACTGGTGTTACGCTAACTGTGTATGCGTAGAGCGTAACCGCAGCGGTGGACGCTACTAGGAGCTTCCACCTAGCAAGAAGGTACTTGATTAACCTCCTAAGAACTTCGCCCTTCCCGTACTCCTTAATGCTCACCTCAACGAACCTCCTTATACCTCCCTTAAGGCCCAAGGAATTAACGTAGTTACAATCAAATTAAGTCTCACGGGAGGTGAGAACAGCAAAACGTTTTAAACTTACACACCCACGTAAACCGTCGCGCGGTGTCCGGACGTGAGTTGGGGTGAGCTCATCTGGTTCAACGGGAAGCTCGTGAAGTGGGATGAAGCGAAAATACACGTCATGACTCACAGCCTACATTACGGCACGTCAATCTTCGAGGGTATTAGGGGTTACGCGACCGCGGACGGAAAAGCGGTCGCGATCTTCAGGCTGAAGGAACACATGGAGCGTTTCGAGCACTCGGCGAAGCTTATCGGGTTCAAGCTCCGTTACACCGTTGACGAGCTGTGTGAGGCGGTGGTGCAGACGGTTAAGGCGAACGGTGTCTCGGATTACTACATACGACCCATAGGGTTCATCGGGAAGGAGGAGATGGCCCTCGTTCCATCAACGACCGAGTTAGATGTGGCAGTAGGGGTTCTGAAGTGGGGTAAGTTCCTCGGGAAAGCGTACTACGAAGGAGCTAAGGTAACAGTTGCTGGATGGAGAAAGGAACCTCAAGACGTGACCCCTGCACAGGCAAAGGCTGGGGGGCACTACGTATTCTCATTCATGACCTCGCTCCAAGCAAGGGCTAGAGGGTTCGATGAGGCCGTTGTTCTCGACCATAGGGGCTTCATAGCTGAGGGATCCGGCGAGAACATATTCATAGTTAAGGACGGGGTGGCATACACACCACCCACCTACGCGCCTATACTGATAGGGATAACTAGGAACTCCGTCATCGAGCTGCTTAGAAATGAGTTAGGGGTGGAGGTGGTCGAGAAGGACTTAACGCTGGGTGACCTAATAACGGCTGACGAGGCCTTCTTCACGGGGACGGCGGCTGAAATAACCCCTATAGTCGAGGTGGACGGCCTGAAAATCGGTAATGGGGTACCTGGTGACGTAACGAAGAAGCTGCAGAAGCTGTACGAGGACATAGTGAGAGGTAAGAACAGTAAATACGGGCACTGGCTAGCAGTAGTTAATCCCTAAATCCCTGGTGTTTTCCCCACCTCCTGATTTATTTCCGCAGAATGATTATGTCACCGACTTCAGCCCCTATGTCCTCAGCCACGACCGGACACTTAACCATGAGGAGAAAGTAGATACCGTCCAGCTCGCTCAGATCCTCGTAGTTGCCCTGACCTTTAGATATGACTACGTCGTGGTTCCTTATCCATGACTGAACCTCGGGTGAGTTTCTCTCAGGGCCTGTCCCTTCCCTCCCGCTGGAGACCTTCAGGAACTCGATGTTTGGGAGATCATTCAGCCCGACCTGAATAGCGTCCTCCATAGTTGCGTCATTTATTATCGGTCCCCCCTTCACAACGAATGTTATCTTCTTGAAGGGCTCACCTCTAACCCTGATTGCTTCTTGGAGGAGGACCTTATCGAAAACTATCTCACCCGCGTTGTCCGCGAAGTAGAGCACAGTTTCCGCTTGAAGCAGGTCGTTGCGCAGGGATTCGTAGTGGTCTATCTTAGGGTTTTGGGTGAGTACCCGGTTAATCGTCTCCCTTAAGTCGTACTTATCCACAGCTGCGAAGTCGATTATGTTCCCTGCAATAGCCAACTTCACAGCCGTTCTTAACCTATCATCCGATAAGTTAAGGAGTTCCTCAATTTCTGGCAGGAGGGATAGCGCCTCACGGTTACTTTCCTCCTTAAGCCTCTTGTAAGGATCCGTGATCCCCGTGATCCTCAGTATTATGTCAGATATTCCGGAGGCTCTGACGAGTTGTGGGGGTGTGCCAGCCCACTCAATCTCTGAGAGCCTTCTGAGAGATTCCCTAAGCACACGCGCCTGAATCCCCTCATCATTTGAGGCAAGCCTCGCTGCTTTAAGAGCCTGCTTAGCTATGCAGACAACGCAATCTAACCTCAGCTTCAAGTAGCGCACCCAACCATTTAGGTGAGAAGGTAATTTAAGGTAGAGGTATTGAGTACGGGGAAAATCCTTATAGTTTTATCAGTTATTTGATAACGGGCAACGCAAGATGAAGGCCTCAACCCTCGCAGGGTTAGTAGTCGTTCTTGCCGTAGTTATTGGTCTAAGCATCTACCTCTACTACAGTAACGTTGCGAGCAACTCCGCACCTACTAAGAACATAGTGGAGATAGTGGTTCTTTCAGGCGCTGGTCTCATGAAGCCTATGAATGAGTTAATATCAAGTTACCAAAACGAAACCGGGATTGAGGTTCAAGTAGTTTACGGCGGTAGCGGGGAGATCCTAGCGCAGCTTAAATCAGGCAAGGGCGACGTCTTCATTCCGGGTGCCTACTACTACATGGAGGCTGCTGCGAAGAACGGCCTGATACTTGAGGGGGGTGT
>JAGHCP010000135.1 GCA_021160415.1 Desulfurococcales archaeon | reverse complement strand
CCCCTACTCGCCATTACATGCGCGATTCGAATAGGTTTGTTGAATAACGTGTACTTATCCATAGGAAGTAAGTCCCTCTCTGGCCATGGTAGAGTATCTAAGTTCTGAATGAAGGGCCTCAGCCCTGTAACTACCTCCTTCGAATCGTCCATGAAAGCCACTCCTTTAACTTCCCTTAATCTCTCTTTGTCCAACCCATGTTTCTCGAGAACGTTAACAAGCTCTGCAGTAGTTAACTCCCCCTCCCCTAAAACGACGACGTCAATGAAGTTACCTAGAGCCTCCTTATACATGGGGGTTACGTGGGTTCCGCCAGCAATTATTGGTAGATCATCACCTAATTCCTCCTTCAAAACCTTGGCAGCCCTGTATCCCTTCGGCACAGCAGGTGTAAGCATAGAGAAGCCTACTACGTCAGGATGCCAACTCTTGACCTCATTTAACCAGTCTTTCCAGCCTAATTCAAGGGTTGGTGAATCAATTATCTTGACTTTATGCCCTAATCTCTGCAATACAGCCGCTATGGAAGCAAGCCCCAAAGGAGGGGCTCTAATTCCAGTCACCTTATATATCTCAAGTCTATGTATGTCCGGAGGGAGAGTTAACAGCACCCGCGTATTCCATTACCCCTGTTAAAGATAAAATCGCTACCTTAATACGCATTACTTTTCGTAAAATAAACAAAAATATTTAATTTTCTTCTTACGCATTCTAACATTATTTACAACAAATCCTAAAAATCACAAAAATAACTAAGCTATATAATTTTTTAGCATACTCCAAATATCATCACAACACTAGACAAAATATGGAACCCTAAATCAAGTAATTAAGAAACATGAGAAGAAGCAAGGAAATGCAAAAGTAGGTTTTGGAGCCGGGGGCGGGATTCGAACCCGCGGAAGAGCGGGTCACTGCCGGCGGCTTTAGCACCACTGCAGCCCGCCGCCTTAGACCGCTCGGCCACCCCGGCCCTTGAATTACGAGTTTCCAGTACCTATAAAGTTTAATTTCGTATTGAACCATAGATGTGCACGTGTGTAGGGTGGTATGCTGTGGGTTTCAGCAGGAGGTGTTTGGGCGAGGTCCTCAGCAACCTAAGGGAGCATGGCGCTGAGGGTGTTATTATAGGGTCAACTACCTACCAGCTCAAGCTTGGGTGGAAGGAGCTTCAAGATGACGTGGATTTATTCGCTACCTCATTCTCGCCGTCTTTCGACGAGGACCTTCTGCTGGAGGCTGCTGACAGGCTTTCATGTTTTGTAGGTAGAACTTCGTGGGACACTCCTCAGCTTAGGTGCAGTATTGATGACTGCGAAGTCATTGTCGAGTTCTACGAGAATATCTACGACTTCTACGTACCTGCTGAGATCGTGAAGGATGCTGACGAGGAGGATCTAGATGGTTTCAGGGCTAAGGTAATTAAGGTGGAGGATTACGCCTTGCTTAAGGCTAAGGCCGGGAGGGGTAGGGATCTGGAGGACCTGAGGTTCTTAGGGGACTTAGTTAAGTCAGGGAAACTGAAACTTAACAAAGACTTAATTCGGGATAGAGTGGCACTCTTCGACCCTGAGGACAGGGGATTTATTCTGAGAAGGTTGCATGAGTCTGGAATTATTTAGTGGCTCACCACAGGAAAATCCTACCTTTTACCGCCTAGCCTCTTCCTTTTCGGCCTGAGGTTAGTACTTCCGCAACGCCGACACTTCGTCGCCCTAGGAGGGTTTAACGCACCGCAACGCCTGCAAACCATTTTATCTAGCACCCTTCTCTCCACAATCTTCAGCAACTCGGGATCCGTTATCGGCATCCAGATCACCTAGGGAGGTGTGCGTATGTAGGTAATAAGCGTTAGCCCCGGTTAAAGGACGAAAGCTTTAAAGGTGTTTACAAGTTTGGTTAGTGAGAGCTCCTGAAGGGATGAAGAAAGTTGAAGATCCCCCTGGACTACCTCTGCGTTAAGACAGGTGTGCTGTGCCCAAGGTGCCAGAGGTTAGTGGACACTGGCGTTGTGGGGGACTACGAAGTTGACGTCATGAGGGCGTTGCTCGATCTTGAGGAAAGACCTGACTTCAAGTTCCTTAAGACCGCTAAGTACGTTAAGACCTTAAGGCTTGACGGGATGTATGTCCTCATACTGGAAACTAAGGACCCGAATCTAAGACCTAGGGACCTAGGTAGGTTGGGTAGGGCATTAAGCGACAAGCTTAGGGTGAGGACTAGGGTGATTAACAAGGTGGGTGGGGATATCAGAGAGCTCGCGAAACAGCTTATGTACCCCGCAAGAGTTACGGGGGTTAACACTCTATGGCTTCCTGACGGCAGCATAGAGCACATAGTGAGGGTACCTAAAGCTGACCTCAGGTACTTGCCTATGAAGACCACTTCGCTGGAGGAAATACTCTCACAAATAACTGGGATGAATGTTAGGATAAGGATCGAATACTAACCTATCTTTAAGCCCTCCCTGAACATCTCCCTCAGAACAACTGAGGCATAGGAGGAGGGCCTCAGGAAGAACCGCAGCACCGTGTTCCCTTCCTTAAACGACGTTAGCATAACTCCTCTAGGGTGCATCGATGTTTCCCTCACACCCCTGAAAAGCAGTTCCTTATGCTCCACCCCCTTAAACTCCTCCCTCATTGCTTCAATCACGTGGCGCGAGCATTCGTCCTTCCCCTTAATGTCTGGGTGAGGTATCGGGTAGACCGCGCAGAGGGAACTGAACTTCTCAACACTTCCGTAATTAATGATTGAGTTGCTTAAGGCCTTATTGAAGATGTAGGACTGGAAGGCTTCAGCATAGAACCTCAGGAGCCACTTACCCACACACATCATTGCTTCCTTGAAAGTCTTCCCAGAGAGCAGGGCCTTAAGGACTTTCCTCTCCGCAACCAGTTTCTTCGGAAGTTTATCCAGGGCTTCCCTCCACCTTCCACTCTCGAATAGCTCCCTAGCCTCCCTACTCCTGAAGGATTCCTGCGGATACGGCCTTCCCAGCAAGGCATTAACCGCTTCCTCCCACTCACCCATGACTATATGTCTACCTATGACGTGAGTGACCGGCCTCCTGGTGCCGAACCTCTGATACCCATAGAAATTCGGGAAGGGCTTAACCCTAACCACGGTCTCCACGACGTCTTGGAGCTTCTCAGCTCTCCCCGCCACCTCGCTAAGGACAACCTCAAACACGTTGCCTTCTAGCTCACCTCTCCCTAGCATGGTCACTTCCTTCCCTGCGAAGTAGAGCCTCACAGAGTGATTGAGGAACGCGTATTCAGACTTAAACATCCTTCCCTCCCTGCACCTGACCGTGATGAATTGGCAGGTATACGCCTCCTTGTCCTTAAGTCCTGCGTAACCCACAGGACTTCTTAACGACTCCGAAACAGCGTCGACCGCCTCCTGCGTAGATCT
>JAGHCP010000028.1 GCA_021160415.1 Desulfurococcales archaeon | reverse complement strand
ATCCCCCTGCGCCTTAGATATCTCTATGTATGCCGGGTACATTTCCTTAACCTCGAACCTCTCGCCCGTAATAGCTAATTCGAGGTTCTTCAAAGTGTCTCCAGAGCCGAAACCCCCTCCAGCCACGACCTTCGCATCCGTCTTAAGATCCTTAAGCCTTCTGAAGTGATTACCCGCATGTATGCGTTCCGCATAAGCCACAGCGCGGAAAAGCCTCGCAACATTACGGAAGCCCTCCTTCTCAGCTATGTCTGCGAATATCAGGTGACGCATGTGAGCCATCGATTCCCCGCCGAAGGCGGGCATCAATGCATCCCGAGTCATGGGTCTAGGCTCAGGTGAAAATATCAATCTACATTAAATATACCGCAAGCGCTAATAGACGTGAAAACGCAAGCAACATACACAGACTGAATAACACCAGCTTTAAAATCTCTGTGACTTCTTTAATTAAGCTTAAGCTGAGCTAGAAGGGGTGCGCTAAGGTAACCTACTCAGCAAACCCGCAAGAGTGGACCAATAAATGCTCACCGGAGGAAATCCTTAAGCCTGCAGAGATAGTTCTGCAGGGAGACTTAGAGTCTTTGAGGAGGACTTACTCTGAGGAAGAGCGAGTTGAGTTCTGGAACACGGTGAGGAAAGGGTATAAGGACTTCATAATCGACTGCTTAACTAAGCTCTCGCCGGAGCTCACTAAACTCATTAAGGGGAAGTATAGGCTTGCAATGCTGCTACTGGCGGCTTCCTTTAAACTCAACGAGGAGGGGGCAGGAATCCATAATAGGATGTTCAAGGAGGAGGAGTCCGGGATTCTGCAGGACTTCGAGGAATTCAAGATCTTTGACTCGCTTGACAGTAGTTTAGGATGCGGTGTACCAAAGATCCTCATTACCTAAGACAGGAGAAAGGCTTAAGTGTAGGGTATTCATGTGGCGGGCCCGCCGGATTTTGAACTAAGGATTCCTAGCTCCGCAGGCCGGTACTTGAATGCCTTTTCCTGTAGAGTGATACGAGGCTGTGATTGAAAGGTAAGGTTTTCATACTCATTAATCTTTAGTATATTAGGATAGTGTATTTCTCACATAATTTTACATTTACTATATTTAGAACTAGATTTAGAACTAGGGTCTTGCCTTGCCCATTCATACTATGGTACTAGTTATCTCTGTATTTAACTCACTTGACTCACAGCTATCTGAAAAAGACGCTGTTTAGCATTAAGCCTTCTGGGCGATTATAGTAATATTATTATTCTGAACCCGCGACCCGAAAATTTATTGGGGGACGTGGTTTGTCCTTTTTTCCTCTGTAAGCCATACTTTCGAAGGCTTGCATTCATGTTGTTTTGTTTCACAGGTTTTTTATTATTCTTGAGTCAATCAAGGACAGTTCCTATAGACTTTCGACATTTGAGCGGTTTACCCTAAAGACGCGTTATTCTAGCCTTATCTACGGTTATGACGCTGTTGAATGCTAAAGTACTATATTCTGGAAACATTTCAATGTTACTTGTAGGCGCTTTCCCTGTAGTGAATATGATAAATGTAGATTGTTTTAGACTCAAAGGCTATTCTGAATATAATCCTTATATCGCCGACCCGCAGACGCAGAAAGCCTTTCCACTCTCCTTTAAGCCTACGAATATCAATCCTTCTGTAAGGCAGAATGCCGTGTTCTAGTGCGTCTACGAGTTCCCATAGCTTTCCCTCAATATTTCTCCTCCTACTCTCAGGGAGGCTTTCCAAGAAGCGATTGGCTTTCCGATGTATTTTTATTTGCCACTCCAATAGATGAACTCCTCCTCTCGATAATCACTAGGCTTACCCGCTGCCCCCTCTATCTCCCGCTGCTCCTCCTCATCAACAAAAGGTACCAGCTCGAGAAAAGCCTCAAGAAGAGCCCTCCTAACCTCTTCCCTCACAATCCTGCGTAGCTCTTCAACCGTAATCGTCAAACCAAATACACCTCATAATAACTATACTTCTTATAGCGTTTTAGCCCTTACTATTAAAAACTCCAAGCAAAACATCAATAGTTATTATATGCTGAATCAGAGGTTGTGTAAAGGGTTAGCAGTAACTGACTCCATGATTGCTAAGGTATCCCTCACTAAATAGTTTTTCCAGGTAATTCTGGGTACTTCTCCACAACCTATCTAAGGAACGATACGCAATTGCTCCGCAACATGTTTTGCAAAGCGCGTTGTCCCTTAACAACTCAATGTAATTCCTTAAACATCTGAACATCGCTACTCCTATTGTCCTAGTAGATGAACTCATCGCTTCCCTACAGCCATAATATTTTACCCAAATAAGCAATAGAAAGGCACACAAATTATTCTCTGAAGCTTAGAGTCATAGCCAAAATTATTGGCACAGGAAGTGCTGATATAACGTTACATTAAGTACAGCTGTAAAATACTAAATCTGAGGATTTGAAAGCATCGAGTGACTAATTAGTGTGGCGGGCCCGCCGGGATTTGAACCCGGGGTCTCCGGCTCCGGAGGCCGGCGCCTTTATCCTGGCTGGGCTACGGGCCCTTTATTCAGTCTTCTTTGGGGGTTAATTTTTGTTGGAGGCCCTCTGGGCCGGTGGAGGGTCTTCACCCTCCTTCTGCACGTGCTTTCTTCTTCATCGGGCCTTATCTTCGTGTTTTATTTCTTCAGCGGTTTTTATGCGGGTATAGGGTGCTCCTCTATAGCTGTGTTGTGGGGTTCGATCCCTGCCTTCTTCATGATGCCTCTTGCGGCGATTATTCCTGTTGCTGCCGCCACGTTTATCCCTCTTGAGAGGCCTACGCCGTCACCCGCTGCGTAGAGGTTCTCTATGTTTGTTTGGAGGTCTTGAGTTACTTTGGCTTTGACGCTGTAGAACTTCACTTCCGGAGTGTATAGGAGTGTTTGCTGGGAAGCAATCCCGGGAATTACCGTGTCAAGCCTTTCTAAAGCCTCAAGTATGTCGTCCACTACCCTGTATGGGAGAGCCATCCCGATGTCTCCCGGGGTCACCGCTTTCAGGGTTGGGACTACGGGTGACTTCATTATCCTTGGCCAGGTGCTCCTCCTCCCTGCTTGGAGGTCTCCGAGCCTCTGGATTATCGGTTTGCCGCCGCCGAGCCTGTTAGCGAGTGACGCTATCCTCCTCCCGTATGATGAGGCGTCCTCGTACGGGTCTGTGAGCTCAATGGTTACCAGGAGCGCCATGTTGGTGTTCCCTGACTTGATGGATGCGTAGGATTCCCCGTTCACCCCCATTAAGCCGTCGTCATACCTTTCCAGGACCACGTAGCCGTTCGGGTTAACGCAGAAAGTCCTTACCTTATCGTCGTGGCTCATCGTATACATGATTATTTTGGGGTCCCTAACAACCTCAGTCAGCTCCTCAGCTACGTAGGAAGGCATCTCAAGCCTAACACCCACGTCCAGAGGCCCACTCACGACGTCAATCTCTAACTCCTTAGCCACTGAGAGGAACCACTTCGACCCTCCCCTCCCGGGCGCCAGCACGACGTACCTAGCCATGAAAAAGCCTGTGTTAGTTGCGAGTTTGAAGAGGCCTCCCTCCCTAGTGATGCGGGTAACCTCAACCCTTGTCGCTACTCTAACCCCCTTCGACTCAAGGTAGTTCGTCATGTTCTCGATCACCTTAACGGTGTTCTCAGTTCCCAGCACCCTCTGAGGGGTCGGTATTAGCTTAGCTCCTGCTTTGGCTGCAAGCCTCTCGAACCTAACGATCTCCTCCTTCCTCGGTATGTGGAGGGAGTTCTTAGGCGCTCCAAACCTCACAAACATAGAATCCACGTACTTTATGAGGTTCTCAGCCTCCTCCCAACTACCTACGAGTGTGTGTAGGTCACCCCCGACGTCCGGTCTTAGATTAATTATCCCGCTGCTGAGGGTTCCCGCACCCCCCACACCGTACAGGATGTGGCAGGGGGAGCACCTCACGCACTCACCCACCTTAACCCTCTTAGGGCCTGACACAGGGCATTTCCTGTGCTTTGCTCTGAGTCCCTTATCGATTAACGCAACCCTGAGCCCCCTCCCCGAGAGCTCTAAGGCAGCGAAAAGCCCTGCTGGCCCAGCACCAACTATGGCGACGTCGTAAGCCTTCATGAGGGCTTCACCTTAGAAGTTCTTCGGGAGTCTAAGCCTCCCTTCACGGAGTGCATCAGGTTTGAGTTCTGGAGTGCTGACACAGCTTCCCTTGATGAATTTATTCAATCAGTCATAATAAGACTTACTAATCATAGTTTTAAGCAAATCGTATCTAATTAACGTAATTATTGATAATACCGCTACCTCGGAAACCCTAAGAAGTGGAGGCCTGCCTCCAAAGCGAACGTAATGATCGCTGAAGCAGCTAGGACACCTACCTCGATGCTTAGAACCGATGCTCTATATTTAAGACCGAAGAGGTACGCGATAAGAGACCCGGTCCAGGCACCGCTACCGGGCAAGGGCACCGCTACGAACAGCGCTAAGCCCACGTACCCCCACCTTCCCACGTATTTCCTGCCCTTAGCCCTAGCTGAACCGACGACCTTTACGTACGCGTTACGTATGAAGAGAAACCTGCCCCCCAGACCCGTGAGGAAGTCGTTAAGCCTGTCGAGAAACGAGAGAACCACAGGAGCGATCAGCAGATTAGCTGTCACCGCAACAGCTACGCCAATTACCTTCATAGATGGCTCCTCGCTGAAGAAGTAGTACGTGAGCGGAATGGAGCCCCGAACCTCAACCGCCGGCGTCAGGGATGCGAGGAACACCGACATCAGCTCCCATGCGTATCTCAGCAAGACCTCAAACCTCAAATCCTTTAGGATGCGGCCTTGAAGAAAAACGTTGTGTTCAGGATCAGTAATACTTCAGCTCCCAAGGAGTGGAGCCGTCGTTGAGTCCACCGCTTATTTACTCCCTAACCCACACGTCTAAGGGGTTGCGGAGTTTGCTAATCGCCCACATGGCGGACATCCATCTAGGGCTACGTCAGTACGGCCTTCTGTGGAG
Organism: Desulfurococcales archaeon; assembly: GCA_021160415.1. Taxonomy (GTDB): domain Archaea; phylum Thermoproteota; class Thermoprotei_A; order Sulfolobales; family NBVN01; genus S013-73. The sequence goes on along the minus strand of JAGHCP010000028.1, from coordinate 5,450 downwards.
GGAGGAGGACTTCTACGCGAGGTTCAAGGAAGCTGTGGAGAAAGCCGTTCGGGAAGGTGTTGAAGCGATACTGATATCGGGGGACATGTTCGACAGGGCGAGGCCTCCAATCTCCGCTTTAAGGGCGGCTAAGGAAGCCCTCAACATACCTCAATCTAAGGGGATTCCCATATACGCGGTGCTGGGAGAGCACGACATACCGAAAGTTAAGGATCTCCCGCCCCACTTCGTTCTCGATGAGTACGTGAAGGTTCTAGGGACGGCGGCTACACCCCTCGTCCAGAGGTTAAGCGTTGAGGGTAAGGAATACTGCATTGCGGGGATATCCCACAGACCCCTAACATCTAAGGGGAGGCAGAGGCTGAGGGAGCTCATGGATGAAGCCGCGCGAAAAGTGTGCAGGGATTCCGTCCTCATGATGCATCAGAGCATCGCAAACGTGTTCAAACTCGAACCAGGGATAGACCTGAACGAAATCCCTAAGGCCTTCAAGTACGTAGCTATGGGGCACCTGCACAAGAGATGGGTCAGTGAGACGTACCCTAAGGTAGCGTACCCCGGGAGTTTGGAGATAGTTAACATGGGGGAAATTGAGGAATGGAGGAGGAACGGGAAAGGGTTTTACTTAGTTGACATCTCAGGCGATGAAGCCTCGATCCAGAAAGTGGATGTTGACGTAACCCCGCAGGAGGTCGTCACGACTCAGTACCCTAACCACAGGAGGGACTCGTCACAAGCCATTGAGAGGCTTGCATCCCTTAACCGGAAATCAATACTCCATGTTAAAGTCTGCATGCCTCCCTCCGTTAGAGCTGACCCTGCCTCTGAGATCTACGCGCTTGCGAGGATGAGGGGGATTGAAGGAACCGTTTACTTGAGGGTTACGACCACTCCCTGCGGGCTCCAGGGAAGAGGGGAGGAAGGCCCTGAAGTGACCCTCGAGTCCGAGGAGGAGGTCATTAAGTCCCTCCTGAAGGGAGGAGGTCCTGAGGCGGAGGCAGTGGCTAAGGCAATCATAGCGCTCAAGAACGCCGCGGTAGACGCGGCCACACCTAGGGAGCTCGACCCCTTCATCGAGGAATTAACTAAGCACTCGACCTTCTGGTCAAACCTCGTTAGGCTCCCTCCCCTACCTGAGGTGGAGGAAGCCCTTAAACCCCTCCCACAAGCCAGTGAAGTCGAACGCCTCAGCGAGGGAGGTGAGGAACGACCTAAGCAAAGGGGGAGAGGGCTAGAAGCCTTCCTAAGGAGGAGGTCCTGATGCCTCAGGTCACTTTGCGGAGGCTTAAGCTCAGAAACTTCCTCTCACACGCAGACACGGAGATATCCTTCGATAGGGGGGTAACTGTCTTCATAGGTAGGAACGGTGCGGGTAAGTCAAGCATACTGGAAGCCGTGTACTACGCCGTCACCGGGAAGGGGTGGAGGACAAGGGGGAATGAGAGGAAACCCCTGATCAAGGAGGGCACCTCAGCAGCTACCGTCGAGGCGTGGTTCGACGTTGACGGTGAGGAGCTCTACATTAAGAGGACTGTGAGCAGGAAAGGGAGAGCTGAGACTGAGGTTAGGTTCGGTAAGGAGGTCGTGCGTTCTGACGCAGCCGCCTCCAGGAGGTTAAGAGAGCTACTGGGCCTTGACCACGCCGCACTAAAGATGGTTGCGATACTTCCTCAGGGAGGTATAACGGAGCTCTTCGTCGGGGTCGGAGGTTCCGAGAGGAAGGCCCTAGTGGACAGGTTGCTTGGGCTTGATGCGTACGAAAAGACCTGGGACGTACTAGGTCAGTACGTGCTTGAAGCGAGTCTGAGAAGGGGAGGCACCTACACCGTCACCCCTGTTGACAGGCAGTTAAACGCGGTTAGGGAGTCGCTAAGGAGGCTCGCTGACGAGGTCAACTCAAAGAAAAGGGACTACGAGGGTGAGGTGAGGAAGGCCACATCACTGAAGGACGAGGCTGTGAGGCTTGAAGGTAAGGTCAAGGAGGCTGAGTCAAGGTTAAGGAAAGCTCAGGAGGAGCTTGAGGCTCTGAGGGAGGTGGAGAAGAGAGCTGCAGGGATAGAGGAAGCTATTAAGCACATCGAGCTTGAGCTAAGGGACGCTAAGTCCAGGTTCGAAGACCTGCGTATGAGGATTGAGGAGGCTGAGGAGAAGCTCAGCAGAAAGAAGGAGATCTCGAGGAAGGCTGAGGCCCTCCAAAAAGCGAGGGATCTCATGGAGATCGATGAGAAGGTGAGGAAGACCTACGAAACCTTGAGGAGGAGGGAGGAGGCTCTGAAGACATTGGAGGTGAAGGTGAAGGCCCTCAGGGAACTGAGGGAGGAAGTTAGGAGGGGGTCCGCTGACATCGAGGCCGAGCTTAAGGAACTCAAGGAGATGGAGGAAAGACTCAGGCAGGAAGTGACCGAGCTCAGAGAGAAGCTCTCATCACTGAAGACATCAGTGAGATCGAAGGAGGCGGAAGCCCTTAAACTCGAGGGCGAGGTGAACGCGGTAGTTGAGAAGGCCTCCAAACTTCTTAATGAGGCCGGAACCCCTGAGGACCTCCTTAAGAAGGCCAAACAGGACCTAGAGGAAGGGGAAGCGAAGGAGAGGGAGCTTAGGGAAAGGCTGGATAGCTTGAGGGGTGAGGAAGCCTCCCTCAACGAGAGACTCCGTAAGATCGAGGAGGACCTCACTGCCCTGAAGGAGGGAGGGAAAGCCGGGAAATGCCCTCTCTGCGGGCAACCACTCACCCCTCAGCACGCGGAGGTAGTTGCTGAGAAACTCAGCGCGGAGTTAAGGGAGGCTAAGGAACGCGTCCCGCGTATCCGTGAAGAGATTGAGGACGCTGAGGCAGAGCTCAAGGCCCTCAGGGAAAGAATCAAGGAACTCTCAAACATCTCCGTTAGGCTGGAAAGAGCGGTGACTCTATGGAAGGAAATGGAGGAAGCTCTGAAGGATGTTGAGTCACTGAAGGAGGAAGTGAGGAGGGTTGAGGGTGAAGTTGAGAGGAAGGAAACTGCTCTGAAAGACCTTAAGGCTAAGGTCAGCGTGCTGGAGAATGAGCTTGAGACGGCGAAGAGGTACGAGAGCTTGAGGGAGGCCGTCAGCGAAGACGTGTATGAGGACCTGAGGAAGGAGGTTGAGGAGCTTAAGGACGAGTTTAAGGAGCTGGTGACTAGGCAGGAAACCCTCAAAAACGAGCTCACTGAGATCTTCGAAACATCCCTGACCCCTGAAGGGTTCCTCAAGGGGGCTGAGGAGGCTTCTAAGGAGCTTAAAGGACTTGAAGCCCTGGAAGGGGAGTTAGGGAGGCTCAGGGAGGAGTTAAGGGAGGTTGAGGAGAGGATTAAGTCCCTCACATCGAGGAGGGACTCCCTCCTGAAGGAGAGGGCTGAGATCTCAGCCAAGGTTGAGAGGGTTAAGGAGCTGGAGGAATCGGTGAGGAGATTAACTGATGAATTAATGAGGCTGAGGGAGGAATCCTCATCAATCCAGACTCAGATAAGGTCAGCCGAGGAAAGAATCAGCGAGTTAAGGGAGGAGATAACGGACCTGCAGGAGGATCTGAGAACACTTCTTAAGCTCTGGTTAAAAGCGGAGGTTCTGAGGTGGGTGAGGACCAACATTTTCCACAAGGATAAAGCGCCCCAGAAGCTGAGGGCCGCGTACCTAACGCACGCCGAGGAGATCGTGAGGGAGCTACTTAACTCCTTCAACCTGCAGTACTCCGACGTCAGGATCGATGAGGAATTCAACATCTTCCTTAAAGGGCCGGGTGTTGGGGGCGAAGGTATAGAGATAGGCAGGCTTTCTGGGGGCGAGAAGGTAGTTGCCTCCCTACTAACCCTACTGGCCCTTCACAGGATCGTCAGCAGGGGTAGGCTGGGCTTCCTAGCCCTTGACGAACCTACGGAGTACCTCGACGATGAGAGGAGGAAAACACTGATCGAGGTGCTGAAGGAATTTAAGGGTGGGGAGCACATTAAGCAGCTCATAGTTGTCACGCACGACGAGGAGGTGAAGGAGGCTGCTGACACGATGTTCGAGGTTGTTAATGACGGCAGAACCTCCAGGGTGAGGGAGGTGTCGCTCTATGAATGAGGCGGTGCTTAGGGCTGCTGAGAGGAAGCGCTTCGAGATCCTGAAGAAGGTCAGCCCTGAAACCTTCAAGGAGTTGCTGAAGAGGGCGGGAGATTACTGGGTGACGTACGAGCCTAGGCCGAACCTCCCCGAATCAGTCGGCAGCGTTGACGGTGGCGATAACCACGTGGACTTCAAGGGCTTCACCCTCTACGCCGTTTCGGCGGTTGCTGAGGTATTCAAGCATGAAGGGGGAGGTAGGTACCGGCAGGTCGTTAAGCACGAGCTAGCGGACGTGGACATCCTCGCACCACCCTCAACCAATGATAGGCTAACCCTCCTCCGCGAGATTCTGGAGAGCCTTGCCCACTACCTAGCCATAGGTACGGGGCACCCAGAAATCATGCTTGCCGACGGGTCGCTGAGGTCTCTGCTGATTGCTCCCGTCACGCTCCACCTAGAGGAGAAGTTCCAGAACATTTCTGAGGCGCTTAAAGCGGCCACCGACCTCCTGGGGCCTGACGCGCTGGAGGAGCTTGAGAGGAGGGTTAAGGAAGTCGCATCGGATCCGGAGAGAGCTGGGGAGTCACCTCTGCAGGCTGTTAAGATGTTCACGGAGAGAAACATTTCCCTGACGGCGGCCGTGGCGACACCGCTCCTCATAATGGAGTACATTGAGAAGCTTCTTCTCTTAAGAAAAATCATCACGGAAGCGTTCAGAGGAATTAAAATTTACTACGTCTCGAAAAGGGCGAGGTCACAGAACTACTTCAAGGAACTCATACTGCAGGGGTACACTATCCCTTCAGACATGGCTGTGTTTCAGTACTTAACGGCCGAGCCGGGCTACACAAAGCCGATAGTGCCGGACGCTGAGGGAGGCAGAACGAGGAGAGGGGTTAGGACCATGCCGCCCGTCCTGGGGCTCAGGAACTTCTTCAGGGATGCCTACGTAGCGATCTCCTACGTAAGGCTCGTCAGGGGAGGCCCCGTACTTAAGGTGGAATTCCCCGTCAGGCTTGACTCGGTTTCGGACGCTGCGGTCAGGGAGTTCATGGACCTAGCAGCCCCAATCACCAGCCCTGAGGGTTACCCGTACCCCCTATATGTGGTCGATAAGGACGCTAGGATACCTAGGGATGATTTGCGGAGCCTTTACAGATCCTTAGGGCTAACCTCTTTCTTAGGTGGTAGGGAGGTGCTTAACGAATGGGTCGGGTGATGAAGCCCGGGAAAACTCTAGGGAGGGTAATAGGTGAGACCAACCATCAGAAAGCCCTCTTCACAGCTGAGAGGCCTCCCCGGGTGGGGGAGTACGTACTGATAGAGTACGGGGATGACTTCGTCTTAGGGCTCGTTGAGGCCTCGTGGATAGGGAACCCCATAGT
>JAGHCP010000177.1 GCA_021160415.1 Desulfurococcales archaeon | reverse complement strand
CATAAATAGCGATGGTTAACCACCATAGCTAATCATCCATGGTTCTATGTATATTATTATCCTTTTCGAAAGGAGGTTCCGTGCTCAGGAACTAAAAACTATAGAACAACGAAAAGCTTCGAGACCTTTATATCTCGGGTGTTCCATTGCTGGAGATAAGAGATGCGGATCAGGCTAGGAAGCTTGTTCTAGGCGCTACCGTTCTAGGCACTGGTGGGGGAGGAAACCCAAGTAGAGGTTTCAAAGCCTTAATGGATGTGCTGGAGTCAGGGAGGATCGTTAGGATTCTCCCACTTGAGGAACTCCCGGAGGATTCAATGATCGCGGTTCCATACTTCTTAGGGTCTTTAGCTCCAGGAACGCGTCCCACGAAGGCCCTCAAGGTAGGGGAGCCTATGGAGAAAGCGATTAGATTGTTCGAGGAGTACATAGGAACCGAGATAACTGCTTTCATCCCTGCTGAGCTAGGAGGTGGAAATACACCCACTGCTTTAAGAGCCGCTGCTGAAGCAGGGTTGCCCGCAATAGACGGTGATCTGGTGGGGAGAGCTGCACCACAGATTCATCAATCCACCGCTCTCCTGCATGACGTCCCTATGCATCCCGCGGTAATTGTTAGTGGAACAGGGAACGCGGTGATAATTAGTGAGTATGCTGACGTAGATGACTATGAAGCCATTGCGAGGTATGTCTCCATCCTCAGCGGAAGATCCGTTGCAGTGATTGACACCCCCATGAACCTAACGGAGGCGAAGAAGGTGGTGATTAGGGGGACATTATCGCTGTCCTACAGGCTAGGAGAGAGAATCATTGAGGCTAGAGAGGCCGGTAGGGACCCTATTCAAGCCATACTTGAAACCTTACCCGCTTGGAAAGTGTTTGAAGGTGTTGTGAAGAAATACTTGTGGAGAAATGAAGAAGGGTTCCTGAAGGGTGAAGTTTACGTTGCGGGTTTGGGCGAATTCAAGGGCAGGGAACTTAAGTCATGGATAATGAATGAACACATCATGGTTTGGCTTGATGATGAACCGCTAGTTATGCCTCCAGATATTTTCATCCTCGTCAAAGAAGACGGCGAGCCCGTAACGAACATGGACCTCAAAGAAGGAATTAAAGTTGTAGGGATAGCTGCTAAGGCACCGCAGGTGTGGAGATGCCCGAAGGGTCTTCAGCTCTTCGGCCCCAAGAGATTTGGGTTTAGCTACGAGTACGTACCCGTAGAGAACCTCGTTAAGTGTGCTTTAGGTGTAAGGACGTAAAACCAGGTTTAGGGGGTGGTATACATAAATCATGTAAGGACAAGGCGCTTACGGGGGGTTACGCTGGCGATGAGTAAGACTTCTTTTTCAAGAACGCCCATAACTGATATAGGGAGGAGTGAATGTCTCCGGATGACGAGGAGCGGGAACTGCTGAACATAATTGCTTACTTAATTACAGGTGCCAACATACTTCCTCATGAACCTCGCATCTTCGGCTCTATGAGGTTAATTGAAGGTGCTAGAAGGATTATAGAGTTCATGCTTAGGAAAGGAATTGCAGGGAGCGAAATCCTCAGGATTAAGGATATGATAGGCAATGCCGTCGGGCTTGCCCTTACGGATGAGGACGAATTCATTGAAGCAATTAGCGCCATCAACAGGGAGCTTGGGTTTTACTTAAGGAAGAAGTTCCCGCCTTTAAGGAAAGGTGAAGCTTAACCCTATTTTTCTACCCAACAACTTTATATACAGGGTGCTAAGACATCGGGAAGGACTGGTCAGTTACACTGAGTGAAGGGTCCGAAGATAGAGGGAGCCTCGCCGTAAAAGTGAGGTTCAGTCACAAGGCGTTCAACCCGGATCACGTAGTAACGGGCGTGAGTTACGCCGTCATAAAAGTGTTCGAGGAGGTCAGAGGCGATTACGTCGAAGTGATCTTTCCCAACAAATACCTCGTGGATGGGAGGGAAGTGGGTTCTCTGAAGCTTACCATCATGGGAAATGAAGGGGAGGTGACCCTTAAGTTAAGGAAGGATTTCATCGGGGAAACTTCAGCAGGATTCAAAGAGTCCTTAATCTCGCTCCTCGAGGATGTCTTGAAAGGGCTGAGATCAGGAGTTCTTTCCAGGTACGTTTTGGTTGTAGGTAAGCATTTGAGGAATCTTGGGGAGGAGGTTAGGATTACTTTAACGGATGGCGGAGTTATCGAGGGAGAAGTCATTGGTTTTGGGAGAACGGGTGAGCTAATTGTTCTAACCGGAAAGAAGCTGGAGAAAGTACCTCCCTCTAAAGTCAGGGATTTCACAGTAACGTGGCCTTAAGGGGCTTTAGATTGAGGGCAGTTAGGGTAGTCGTTGAGGGCATCGTTCAAGGTGTGGGGTTCAGGCCTTACGTGCATCGCCTGGCGGTTAAGGTCGGGGTTAAGGGTTATGTAAGGAATGTGGGTGGCTCGGAAGTTGAGATATGGGTTGAAGGGGACGGTGATAGGGTTGAGGAATTCATCAAGCTCCTCCCTGAGGAGAGGCCTCCTCCAGCGCTGATCGAGTCGATGCAGGTCTTCGAGGTCAGGCCTAAGGGCTTCAATGACTTCAAGATACTTCCCAGCGGTAAGGAAAGGATTAGGAGGTCCATGATCCCGCCTGATTTCGCTATATGTGAGCACTGCCTGAGGGAGGTCCTCGATCCTAAAGATAGGAGGTACAGGTACGCGTTCAATTCTTGTGCGTGGTGCGGCCCTCGGTACTCCATGATGCTCAGGGCACCATACGACAGGGAGAACACCGCTATGAGGAAGTATAAGCTATGCTCGGAATGTTTGAAGGAGTACAGAGATCTGAGGAATGTTAGGAGGTATCACGCACAAGGAATAAGTTGCCCTAAGGACGGCCCGAAGCTCTACCTCATGACCTCTGAGGGGGAACATCTAGATACCCGTGATCCCATCGAGGAAGCAGCGAAGCTAATTGATGAGGGCTACCTAGTAGCCGTGAAGGGCCTAGGCGGGTTCCACATAGCCGCACTCGCCACTGATGATGAGGTGATTCAGAAGCTCAGGGAGAGGAAGTCGAGACCTACGAAGCCATTCGCAGTTATGGGTCTGAACATAGAAACGCTTTCCAAGCTAGTAGTAATTAACTCAACCGCTGAGAAGCTACTTAAATCCCCTGAACGACCGATAGTTCTCCTACCGAAGAAGGACGGGTCCCCTGCCTCACCTTTGGTCTCCCCCGGCATGGATGTGGAGGGGATCTTCACCCCCTACACGGCCCTCCATTACCTCCTCCTTCAGTCAACCAAGGATAAGTTCCTCATAATGACTAGCGGCAATCCTAAGGGCTTACCGATGTGCGTTAATGATGAGTGTGTTACGAGGTACTTACGGAATGTGATTGACTACGTGTTAAGTCATGACAGAGAGATAGTTAACAGGGTTGACGATTCAGTCGTGCGGTTCACTAGAAACTCCCCTGTACTGCTGAGGAGGGGTAGAGGGTACGCTCCTAGGTGGATAAAGATAAATAAAGAGTTAGGGCAGGAAGTCATTGCTTTAGGGGCTGACCTGCAGAGCGCTGGGGCAGTGGGGTTCGAGGATAAGGTAGTCCTCACGCAGTACATAGGTGACCTTGATAACCCCGAAACAATTTCCGAGCTGGACAAGTACCTGAAGTTCTTCATAGAGAACTACGGAATAGATCCAGGAAAATCCGTTATCGTCGTAGACAAGCACCCATTATACTTCTCAAGGAGATTAGGGCTGGAATACGCGGAAAAGTGGGGGGTGACTCTACTGGAGGTGCAGCATCATTACGCGCATGCATTAAGCGCCGCAGCAGATACGGGAATACTTGGAGAGGATTTCGCCGCGGTTGTCGTTGATGGCGTGGGGTACGGAGACGACGGCGCGATATGGGGCGGTGAGCTCCTTCAAGTGGATAGCGATCTGCGGTACAGGAGGCTCGGTCACCTTAAGTACCTCCCGATAATAGGTGATGCCTCAGTGGAGAGACCTGCTAGGTTTCTGGCGACAGCCCTCATCATGGCTCTCAAGGATGAGGAGGAAGCGTGGAACATTATGAGGAGCTGGGGGGCGGATAAAGGACTGAAGGGTGGGAGATTAGAGTTTGACGCTCTAGCATCTCAGCTACGTAGAGGGAACTACGTTCCCACATCCTCGACTGGTAGGGTGCTTGATGCATTCTCAGCCCTCCTAGGCGTAAGGATGGAGAGAACGTTTGAGGGGGAACCGGCAATTGCTCTCGAGGCTTACTCAAGGAGGGGGACATTAGTTGATGATATAGCCTACAGCTTCAAAGCCTCTTTGGAAGGAAGCGAATGCGTGGTTGACACGTTAACACCTCTTAAGCAGGCCGTCTTCAGCGAAGACCTGAGGAAGGAAGACATCGCAGCATCAATTCAGTACGGAGTTGGTTACGGCCTAGGGTTATGTCTTAAGCGCTACCTAGCAGGAACCGGAATTAAGCACGTAGTCCTTTCGGGAGGGGCTGCTGTAAACGACTGGATAGTTAAGGGACTGGAGGATGCGCTTAAGGAAATAGCTCTCTCAGCGATTCTCCCATCTCGAGTACCTCCCAATGACGGGGGGATCGCATTAGGTCAGGTTGCTTATGTTATTGGATGGGGAAAAGATCTTTATTAACTAAAGGTAAAGGTTTGAAGTTCTTCAAGAATAAAGGCCATTATAACTCTGTTAAGAGAAATTTATAAAAGCTATAGTAAATAGAACCTCGGTAATCCAGCCCTCAAAGGGGTGTTATCGACGAGTAGGTTGAATCCACACTTTAAACACATCCGTAAGGCATTATCCAAGGCTTCAGCCATCACTATAATCGTGGTGATCCTTATAGGGATCGGAGTGGGTTATTATTACCTCACGCTGCCAGGACAGCCTTCACCGACGATCACATCACCGCAAACCACGGCAACTACGTCAGGTCCGGCTACATCGCCTCCAACATCACCACAACCATCACCCACCACGCAGCCCACCACAATATACACAACCACAACTACACAAGCTCCCCCACCAGGGGAGAAGAAGGTCATCCACAAAATAGTGTTCTACCTTATACAGAACGACGTAAGTGCGAGAATCCTCACCGTGAAGAAAGGAGTTGCCGACTTCGGTGAAATACCGGTAAGCCAGTTAAGTGCCTTGGTCGGAACCACTAAGGGGCAACATAAGATCATTAAGAAGGAAATCGGGCTAACCCCGGGAATAATGTACATCACCTTAAACACACTGAAACCTCCATTCGATAACGTATATGTTAGGCAGGCCCTCGCTTTCGCAATACCTTACGAAATGATTTATAAGACCGTGTATGACGGGACCCTCGTTCCACTTCCGGGCGTTCTGCCCAAGGGATTACTGGGTTATACCACGTACAACACCATTCAATACAAGCTGGATATGAATAAGGCGAAGGAACTAATAGCTAAGTCAGGGATAGACCCCACGAAATATATGATTACGATTTATACCGTGCAAGGAATTCCGGAGTGGAATAAAATAGCAACACTCCTATCAACATACTGGGGGCAGCTCGGATTTAAGGTGTCAGTGCAAGCCCTGACTTGGCCTCAAATACTGAGGGAACTTGAGAAACCGGGATATGACGTCTACATTATGGGT
>JAGHCP010000109.1 GCA_021160415.1 Desulfurococcales archaeon | reverse complement strand
TAACAAGGGTATGAAGAATTCCTATGAATAATTTATACATAAAATAAAATCATGCAGAGATTAGAACTTTTTTCATGAGTTCATTGGCAACTTTCCTAGCTATAGCTTCGGGGGATTCATACCTCCCGTAACGGAGGATAACTATCCTGTTCCTCTCGCTTTCCCTTAGGGTTTCCGCGACCTTCGTGACCGTGTCTAAATGTGACTCATCGACTAGGAGTAGGGAAGTGATGCCCATATCCTTAGTTACCGTCCAGGTCCACGCAACGATGCTTATTGCTTCCTTAGGCGTCATTTCCGAGTTAATTATTTCCATCACAGCAGCTATTTCCTCCTCACCGCTCTTGTTCACGATGAAAGCTACTGGCAGAACGTAGTGCACACCTGAAGATCCTTTGCATACGAGACCCTCCTTGACCTTTACCGGTGTCTCGTGTGTTCTTAGCCTTTCCTTGAGGTTTCTGTTCACTGAAACTTCCTTATTGTCTCTTAGCATGTTGAGGGCTCTACCCATGTGGTGAAGGAATATTCTCCCTCTTGCGGTAATGAAGTACTTATCTTTCCCGTCTTCCTGGGTCTTCATTAAAAGGCCTGTGGATATAAGCTTAGTCAGGAATTTCTCCAAGCTCTTTGAGTTGAGGTTAGCCCCGTAAAGTATGTGAGTTTTTAGAGTTGCTCCTCTACTGTCAACGAACTCCAAAATACTGACTATGATGTCTGTACTCGATCTGTGGTTCCGATCGTATCTACTCAATAATATCAGCTCTGATACTAATTGGCGAAAGGAGTATATTAATCATATGGATAAAACTTTCACAGATTTTCTCCTATGCTTGGTAATATTGACAATCATTAATTCTGCAAAAATTATACAGATATATCTTTTATCAGTAGATTTTTTATGTAGCAAAATTATACGAAAAATGTCAGGTAAGTGAACGTATTTCTGTAAGGAACAGAGCTACAGCTGCTGCTGGAGGGACGTAGCGGGAGATCCCTGCAAACTTTACGGGTGTTCCAAGCGCTAATTCCTGTTTCAGAAAGCCGTCTTCATGCCCAGAAACTACGTAAAGAACCCTCGAGTTAGGGGGAACCTCTAACTCGCACACCGCGGCGGAGTCCTTAACCTGCTCGTTAAGTAGTGTCATGTCGGGTTTCAATAGCTCGACAGCATCTTTTAGCGTGGGGAGGAGAATCAATGGTTTACCCTCCCTATACATTAGCCTCGACGCATCAGGCACTCCTGCTTGGGCAGCCATCCCTGAGGCTTTAGTTACCACTACGCCCTTTATTTCCAGGTCTCCACCAGCCTCAAAGGCTAGGATTGTCTTAACGGCATCCACAAGCCTCTGAGGCGAGGACACGTTATTTATCCCCACGTAAACCTCAATCATTCCTTAACCACCTCATCACGAAGTCCCCGATGGCCTTCGAGAGGGGCGGGGGGACGGCTTCCCCCACCTGATTGTATTGTTGGTCTTTCCCACCTAAAAAAACGTGGTTGTCAGGGAAGCCCATCAATCTCGCCTGCTCCCTGACCGTTAAGAGACGTGGCTCATAAGGGTGGATGAATCTTGATGACCCCAGAACGGTGGGGGCGACCTTATGGGGGTGGAGGCGTATATAATTCGGTAACTGCTTTCTTCCAGCCCCTTCATACTTGATTAGGGATTCGCCCCACCTGAGCCTATGCACACGCTTGAGTTTACTCTTGCTGAGATTGGGAGGTATGTCGTGGTTTGGGATATCGGGGTCTGGTGACGGTGGCGGGAGACCTGAGATTGCATCCTTGACTTTCACCTTCTCGCGTGACTTTTCAGGACGGAGCTTAATGTTTGAGGCGAAAACCCTCACCCTCCTTGAGGGTGTCCCGTAGTCCTCAGCCCTAAGTATATTGAAGAAAACCTCATACCCTGCTTTACGGAACTCCCATTTAATGGCGTTCTTAAGGCCGTCCTCAATTAGTGCGGGGACGTTCTCCATGACGAAGATCTTCGGTTTCAAGCAGTCAACCACTCTAATAAATTCCAGAACAAGCCCCCCTTCAGGGTCAGTGTAGAGTCTGTCGAGCGGGTTTTTCTTCCTGCGGGGGTTGGCTCCTGTGTACGGCTCGCAAGGAGGCGACCCGATAACGACCTCAACGTTCTTCCGACCCAGTAGGTACCTAATGTCTTTGCAGGTGAGGTTCCTCAGGTCCTCGTTAATTGTTAATGTGTGAGGAAAATTTCCGGCGTAAGTCTTAGCAGCTGCCTTATCCTGGTCTACGGCTAACGCGATTTGAAAGCCGGCTTCTTCGAAGCCTATTGAGAAACCTCCAGCCCCGGAGAAGAGATCAACCGTGAGAAATGAGCTTTTCTTCACGCTTCACCTCCTCTTCAAGCTCCTTGATGAGTGTCTCCAATTTCCTCACAACCTCTGAGTTGTCCTCCATCTCAAGCTCCGCACCGCATCTCGGGCACTTGAAGTCGTTCTCCAGGGCCTCATCGTATGTGAGCCTAACTCCATCAATGGGGCATTTGAAGAAAGTGTTGTTTTTTTCGTACTCCAATCTCTCCTTCAGCTTATTTAGTACCGCCTTCTTCCTCTGTAGGAGGACGTGGTTAAGCCTTATCGCATCAACCCTCCAGTAGTAAATGTATCGACTGTCTTCAGGGTTTCTCATCTTCTTGTATGTCACTAGCCCTATGTTGTGTAGCTCGTAAAGCGTTTTCCTAACGTCTTGCTCATCAAGCCCCGTCTTCTTAACTATCTCATCGTCAAGCAATTCCTTAGTGCTGTTCGCAAGCACCTTGAACACTTCCCTGCCGGTAGGGCCTAATATACTCTCGATGAAGGTGTAGAGATCCTTCATATTACTTGTTTTTCTTTTCCCCACACTTAGCCACCTTCTTGCCCTTAGGTGAGGGCACTATGCATAACTCCGCATCGGGGAAAATAAAATGTAGTTCCTTACCTCGGAAAAGCCTGTCGAGGAACACGGCTAGTGCTGCGACCTCAGAGTGTGGCTGATGCCCTACAGCGACGTTGTAATCGGCGAGCTCGTAAACTATTCTAGGGACCTTTGACGCACCCACAATAACCAGTATGTCTTTGCTGGATCTTCCGATTTCATCAACTACATCATCTAAGTGCAGGCCGTACATGGTTAAATGTACAGCTACGCCGCCGGCTTTCCTCCACTCCTTAATATACTTCACACCATTCACTCCGCACTCGAGGTGAAAGTCACGCTTCCCCCACCTCCTGCAGGCCTCCCTTAGTTTCTCTAGAACTCTTTCATCGGAGACGTCCGCCAGGATAAATCCATCAGCCCCGAAGGCCCTGGCCGTTAACCCAACATGCGTCGTTATTCTCTTATCCCTTCCGGGCCTATGCCCCAGCCTAAGAACGTAGACCTTCACCGTAAACAACACCTGCCCTGCGATTTAAGATGCCTTGCATTGAGAGCGATTGTCGTATTTCTTCTAGGAGCCAATTCAGCCCAAAACCGCTCCTTGCCGACACACGCACAACCTTCCAGTCCCCTCTCCACGCAGTTTCAAGTATGCTTGAAGTCTCAGCCGCTGCTCTTAAGCCGTTATCCTCGGTTAGATCGACCTTATTCACAACCCCTATGATTTCTTTACCAGTGAAGCCTATCTTACTAAGGATTTTGAGAGATGATGATACCTTAGTGTGTATTTCATCGATGGGTTCTGAGGAGTCAATGACTAGGAGGGTAAGGTCTGCCAGCGTTATTTCTTCGAGGGTGGTGTAGAAAGCCTCAATCACTTCGTGAGGCAGGTTCCTTATGAACCCAACGGTGTCCACAAAGGCAACCTTTAAGCCTCCAATAACCCTCGTCTTAGTTTTAGGTGATAGGGTAGTGAACATTTGAGGACTTACTGGCTTAGCTGACGTTGTCAGCAGGTTGAACAACGAGGTTTTGCCGGCGTTGGCGTAACCAGCTATAGCTACGTGAGGGATTCCTTCCTTGATGCGGAGCTTTCTTTCCACATCTCTACGCTTACGTAGTAGCGACAGCTCCTTCCTTATTTTAGACATCCTTTTCCTAACGTGGGTGTAGTACGCATCCACAGCGTATCTTCCGGGGCCCATAAATCCCGGAAGCTCCTTAAGCTTGGACTTACTGATCCACTCCTTAATCAAAGGAAGTGTGTGGAGAAGTTCGGCCATCTCGATTTGAAGCTTAGCTTCCTTTGAACCTGCGTGTTCTGCGAAGATCTCCAGTATTAGATCAACTTTATCCTTCACTGTGATCCTCAGTTCCTTCATTAAGTTGACCTTCTGCCTAGGCCTTAAGTCATCGTACACGTATAGGACAGTATTCTCGCTGAACCCGTCCTTCACTGCTCTTTTAAGCTCTTCAAGCTTACCTTTCCTTAGGTACGTGTTTCGATCAGCCCTGTAGGAATTCTTAATAACGAAGGTGCCTGATATTTCTGCATTTAGGGATGAAATTAACGATAGGGCTTCGGGAAGATCAACCTCCCTTGCCAGCAGGTATGCTTCCTTAACGGCCCACTTCATAGCTTACTGGCCTTCTTTCTTCTTCCTTATTGCCGCGATATCGCCCAGCGTTAATTCTTTAGATACCTTACCCCCACCGAATAGGGCGGGAACTCCCCCTTCATCAACAACGGGCTCAAGCAACTTAATATTGAGGACTTTCTCTAGCTTCCTCGCTTGGTCTATGGAGGGGGTTAGCCTCCCCGCCTCCATGCGTTTTATGACGTTCTCGCCCTCCCCGACAGCTTCAGCAAGAACTCTCTGCGACCATCCCAGCCTTTCTCTAGCCTTCCTTATTCTCTCAGCATACTCCTGAACGACTTCCAGGTTCTCCAGTGCCCTCCTCCTCGGCCTCTGCGGGCGGGGAGCTGGTGTTCTCGCGGTGTGAGAAGTTGCGGGTCGAGGAGGCTTGGCCGTAAGGGATCTTACGCTCTGCGCTACATCTTTCTTAACAACCTTCCTATAACACTCCGGGCACAGGACAAGCCTAGCGCCTTCAATGTATACTATTCTAGCATCCCTCCTCCTTACAGGTCTCCCACACATCTCGCAGTAGACAATGTCTGTTTGCCTCATCCTAACAGACCTAAACGATTCACTCCTTCCACCCTTAAATTGCTTGTGAGTCTCGAAGGGATCACGCAAGGAAAACGTATTTAATGTACCTCTACTATTAAAGGGTTTCATGCTGAGATGTATTTAGTGGTGGTAGATTGTCCGAAATAGACTTTGGTGTGAGGAGAAAAGGCGATGACTACGTTAAGTATTTAGAAATGCGTGTTCAGGAGCTTGAAGCTGAGGTGAATTATCTACGGAACGAAGTCAACTACTACAAAAGGGAGATTGAGAAGCTTCTCTCAACGCCGCTCATCGAGGGGATAGTTATTGAGGTACTGAAAGACGGTAGGGCTGTAGTTAAAAGCACTACCGGCCCTAACTTAATAGTTAATGTGTCAGGGTCTGTTAAGGCAGATGCTCTTAGACCCGGCACGAGAGTAGCTCTGAACCAGAGAGGATCAACAATTGTTGAGGTGCTGCCTTCATCGGAAGACCCCTACGTGAGAGGTATGGAGGTCATCGAGAAGCCTAAGGTCAGGTACTCAGACATCGGCGGCCTGGAGAAGCAGATCCAAGAACTCAGGGAAGTGGTGGAGTTAC
Organism: Desulfurococcales archaeon; assembly: GCA_021160415.1. Taxonomy (GTDB): domain Archaea; phylum Thermoproteota; class Thermoprotei_A; order Sulfolobales; family NBVN01; genus S013-73. The sequence goes on along the minus strand of JAGHCP010000109.1, from coordinate 7,303 downwards.
CTCTTAAGAGCCCTGAGCTTTTCAAGGAGTTAGGCATAGATCCTCCTAAAGGGGTTCTCCTCTACGGCCCTCCGGGCTGCGGCAAAACACTCCTAGCCAAGGCAGTGGCGGGGGAAACCAACGCCGTTTTCATAAGCCTCGTGGCTTCTGAGCTCGCACAGAAATTTGTTGGTGAGGGTGCGAGGATAGTTAGGGAGCTGTTTAACTTGGCGAAGAAGAGAGCACCAGCAATAATACTTATTGACGAGATAGACGCCATCGCGGCGAAGAGAATGGATTTAGGGACTAGCGGTGAGAGGGAGATCCACCGCACATTAACCCAGCTGCTTGCCGAGTTAGACGGTTTTGACCCTCTAGACAATGTCAAAGTTATTGCCACCACAAATAGGCTGGATGTGCTGGATCCGGCGTTGCTTAGGCCTGGGAGGTTCGACAGAATAATTGAAGTCCCACTGCCAGACGTTTCGGCTAGGAAAGAGATTTTCGCAATCCACACGAAAAGGATGAAGCTCTACAAGGTTTCGCTGGATGAGCTGGCTAGGATGACCGAGGGTGCGACTGGTGCGGACATTAAGGCAATCTGTACTGAGGCGGGGTACTCAGCAATTAGAGCAGGGAGGAAGAGAGTAACTATGGAGGACTTCGTCTACGCGGTTAAGAAAGTCCTCGGTGGAAGGTATAGGCCTTACGGCCAGGAGGAAGGGTTTAAGCCCAGAGTTAGTAAATCACCTTCGGTGGTATGAGGTCGTGCATAAGATTAGACCTGCAACGCCTGAAGAGCTAAGATTTCTTCGTGCAATAGCTGATCTTCAACTCCGTCGGGAGATCGGCCATCTTCTTTTTCCGGAAGGTGTTCTTCTGCGTATATCGAGGAACACAGGTAAAATAAGGGAAGTTCTGACACCTCAGGGCAGGTCAATAGCTACCGTTGTCGCCTCAACGTACACACTTCACTTAAGACTTTGGGCAGCTATTGACCTTCTGAAGGTTCATGGACCTCCCTGGCTAAGGGCTGTCGTCGCTGATGAAGTTGCAGAGGATGTTGTTAACAGTAAGTCGTCGGTGTTCGCAAGACATGTGCTGGCAATTGACGATGAGTTGAGACCCGGGGATGAGGTCGTCGTAACGGACGAATCTGATAAACCCCTATGTGTAGGGAGGCTTGTCTTATCTCCTGAGGAGGTTCTTCACTTTATAAAGGGTGTGGCTATTAAGGTTAGAGAGTGTGTGGGAAATGAAGCCAGTTGAGATACTGATTTACCCGGAATACAAGGAGGTAGTCAACAGGAGGAAGTGGACATTAATCACAGGCTTCCCAGGATTTGGGTATGTGGGGACAATAGCTACAAGGTACATCGCAGATAAACTTAGCGCGGTTAAGGTAGGTGATGTCATAACGAAGTACATGCCGGACTTCGCAGCTCTAGAGGACTACGGAGTTATGACACCTTACGAGCTTTTCGTCGTCGAGGACGAAGACTTAATGATCTTAATAAATAACTCCATACCTCAACCACCTGAAAGGGTTGCATACGCGTTGAGGTTTGCGGAGTGGTTCTCTAAGATTGGAGGGAAGGCCATTCTTGCTGGGGGACTTAATAAGAAATTCAAAGTCAGTGAGGAGGACTTCAGGTGGGCTTGCATTCATGGGTGCGGATGGTTCTTCGAAGGGCCTCAGATAGAGAAAGGCCTCTACATAGTGGGGCCCTTAGCCATGTTCTTCACGGCGTTTAATCTCCGTAAGATTCCAACGCTACTGCTATTTCCGTACACAGACCCCAGCAAGTATGATCCAGGAGCGGCCGCTGTGTTCGTGAGAGAGGTGAGCAAGCTCTTAGGGTTACGGATAAGTGTTGATGACTTGATACAGTACTCAAAGATCGTCGCTGAAGCCGAAGCTACTTTGGAGGAGGCTTTAAAGAAATCCAGGGAGGATAAAGGCGTTAAGCCTTACATGTAGTGGGTTGGTTAACAATCACTAAGTCCCGCAGATTTCAATGTGTTTTAAGCCATTAACTGATGGGAAAGCCTTGAGCAGCTCGCTCTTCCCCCATGGGATGTCCTGGCAGGTTGCGAGCACTACTTCGTATCCCTTACCGATGTATTCCAGCATTAACTCTCTCAGTGTGGATATCATCCTCTGCACTATGACTTCATCCACGTCTCTAGGGCTCTCGAACTGTGCGTAGGGATACGTCTGGTCAAGACTTCTAGGTACAGCGTCAAAGAATGGTAGGTAGTAGATAATATCCACCTCCCCTCCAATCAGGCCTAAGCCCCTCAGTTTTTTGTCGATGAAGGACTCCCTGAAAGGCTTCTCCCAAGTGGGAGCGGGAACGAACATCACTTTTCTACGTTTGGGGATGAATCGCTGCCTCATGAACGCCCTATGCCTGTATAGTTCAGGCCTCTCATAGGACTCCGGGCCGAAAAGGAAGATCCCCTTGCCTCTTCCCTTGTATCGGGGGTCTAAGCGCTCTAACCACTTCATGTACTTCAAGGATGTTCTGAAAGCTTGAAGGATTGATGGGTGCCTCCTAGCCGATTCCTCAACAAGTTCCCACAGCCTGCCTTCCTTAATTGCTTCCTTAATTTTCTTTATTTCTCGGTGGATCGCGTGGAGGTTATGAATAGCTAGGAGCCTAGTTCTCTCATTCTTATCCATCTCCATAAGTTCCTTGACTGTGTACTTGCTGCAGACCTCACATTCGCAGGGCAGGTACTCCATATCGTTCAGCCTGCGTGTGCCGCTCTCAGTTATGTATCTGCCCTGACGGGCGTAGAGAATGTAGGAAGCTGAGTCGAATGAGTCAATCCCTAAAGCCACCATTAAAGGCATTATCAGAGGGTGCCCTCCTCCGAAGAGATGCACTGGCTTGTCGGGAGGCAACACACTCTTCGCTGCCACCACCATCTCCACTATCCTCCAGAATTCGTACTTCTCAAGCACCGTGACGGGAGAACCTATTGCGTAGTAGCTAAACCCCTCCAGCTTCAGCGATTCAATGCTTGACCTGCGAACCAGATCTGGGTAGATACCTCCCTGAATGGGTAGTACCCACAGCCTGTCATCATCCTTTATCAAGTGCTCCACAGCCTTAGCTCGCTTTAAAGTTTGTTCAACGCTTTCTATGGCTTCGTCGTAGGAAGCGTCGTCCCGTGTGGGAATGTCCGCAATTACGGCTATGTCAGAACCGAGCATTTTCTGGTAAGCCACAATTTCCTCAGGGTCTATGGAGATACGGCCTTTTCCATACATGAGGAGTTGGTAAGCTCCTGAATCAGTCATTACAACGCCTTCAAAACCCGTTAGTTTGTGCACGTCGATGACGTCACCCTTAAGTCTCTGCTTAATTATGAATGAATTGGTGATAATCTGATTGAACCCTATTTCCATAATTTTCTGCGGGGAGACCTCATCACCTCTCTTAAAGGGGTTGATTACCGGGAAGAACGCAGGTGTCTCGACAACTCCGGACTTCGTCACTAGTTTCCCTACCCTTCCTGCAAGTTCCTTATCCCTAACCTCGAATGACAACTGGGGTTACACCCTTAAACGGTTTGAATGACTTCAACCTGGTTAACGCTACCTGAAAAATTGAGGCAAGCTACTTTTTGTGTGATTCCATGTATTCTTCCCAGAGGCTGTAGAGTTTACTAGCCATACCTCCAGAACCCTCAACACCGTTCTCAGTTATTTTGTACCTGTCATAGACGAGAACGGTCTTCGCTTCCTTGATCACCCTAACAGTGCCGGGAGGTAGGTTCAGTTTGACAGTGATGAACTCGGCGAATTCCTCTGGATTGAATTTAGGTCTCTGAACAGATATTATTTCACTGACCCTACTACCGTTAATGACCACTTTATAGTATTTCTCCCCCGAAGATGTTTTAGCGTCCTCAAGAACTAAGTGAAGCGTCAACCTATCGCCAGCATCTATCCCGACAAGTTTGCCTTCATAGGTAGTTCCATCAATTAACTTCACGATAACGATGTTTTCCAAAAGGGAAGCAATTTCCGATATAAGATTCCTCACGGCTGTCTGTATGCTCATGCTCGGTTACCTATCGGAGAATTAGGGGATTAAGTTTTAAGTGTTTATGACTGGGAGGGAGTGGAGAGTTTGAAGTAAACCTTATCCATGACAGAGAACGGAGACAGAATATCCTTCTCTGACTCCACGACTAGGAGGTAACCCCATAGCGAAATCAGTAACTTATTAACCCATCTTCCTTGGTGTGGGACTTTCTTCTTGCTCATCACGTAACCCCATAGCACAAGGTCCTCCCCTTCTTTGAAGTCAGGGCGTTCCCTGCAAACTAAGGCTTGAACGCTTTCACCCTCCTTAACTGTTAGTAGGTCCTTGAACGCGTCGAATCTTAGCGTCGCGTCCCCACAGTCTACTGAGACTATTAACACGTTTGGTAGTTTAGAATCATCTACAGCTTTAACCACGCCTTGACACTCTATAAGTCCTTCCTCAACACGCATGTCCTAACCCTAGATTATGGGTGGGAACAATTTAAAAAGTAAACCGTGTGTGGGGTAGTCAATGCTAAGCAGGCAGGAATTAACAGCTAAGACGTGCTTCACCGTCATTGCGAGGGGCCCGAAGAATGTTGCTGACGTGGTTAACGCCTTTAAGGCTTTCTTCACGGTATGTAGCAGAAGCAAGGTTAAAGTTGAAGTCACGTTAAGCGGAGGGACCTACAGAACCCTTATTCAGCTGATCTCCCCTGCCAGGGAGGCGGAAACTTGTTCCAGACTTATGCAGGCTGTCCTCAGTGCCGAGCTTGGTGAGGCTGCGGAGGTTATTAAGGTGGAGTGCGGTGATAGCCCTTTAGGCTCAAGATACCGTTACTAAGGAGGAGGTTCCTGCTTCCAAACCTACCGCTCCCTCAAATTAATTCAGCGGTTCGGGGGATTAGGCTCGGCGATGTGAAGGGCTTCCCTTCGAATCACCTAACCATACCTGAAAAGGACTTCATGAGGCATGCATTAATTGGTGGAACCACGGGTTCAGGTAAGACCTCAACTGCCTCACTCATCGCATCACAGCTCTCGAAGGTAGGTAAGGTGGTGGTGCTTGATTGGTTCGGGGAGTACTCATCGCGTCTATGTAATTACAGAATCTACGTTCCTGGCGCTGCGAACCCCTTACCCCTAGTTAGTGGGTGCGGTGAGGGAATGATTCAGATGTTTGAGGAGGTGCTGGAGCTTACCCCACCTCAAACCTACATACTATCTAAGGCGGTCAAAGGGAAGGGATTGTTAAGCTCGGAGGGCTTAATAAGGGCTGTTGAGTCAGTGCACTCAGGGTCTAGGTGGTTCCTTGAGTCCAAGCTGGCACTGCTTAGGAAGCTTGAGGCCCTCCTGGGGTCGAAGTCAGGTAAGGTTTTCTCAGCTGTTGGGATGAATAAGTTCCTTGAGTCCCTTAGTAATGCTGATGGCCCGCTAGTCATCGACTTGTCAGTCTTCAGAGAGCTGATTCAGAAGAGGCTTGCTGCATTGCTTGTGCTTAAGGTTGTTGAGTACTTGAAGCTTAAGGGGGCTGTTGATGGAGATGTTTATGTTGTGGTTGAAGAGGCTCATAACTTAGGTTTCATTGGTGAGTCTCTCCTTCAGAGGTTGCATGCCGAAGTAAGGAAGCATGGGATCGGTCTCCTAATGATTTCTCAGTCCCCTTCGATGTTTCCTAAGGGGGTTCTAGCCAATGTTAACGTTAAGATTTACCACGCCCTGAAATTGAGGGATGACCTTGAGGCTGCATGTAGATCGCTTGGGGAGGAATTTCGTGAGTGTGCGCCGCTATTGACCCGTTTACATGTGGGTGAGGCCGTGGTGGATGCGCCCGAATTCCCTCACCCGTTCACGGTTAAGATCTCTCCCCCTCAGGACCCTGCTGGGTGTTTCTAAGGAGAATTATTTTGTGAATTAAGGCCTCGTCAACGCTTAACGTCCAGTCGACCCAGATTCTGCAGGGCTTCTCACCCTTCAAGATTGAGATCGCCTCCTCCACAATGTCGTCAAGTTTTTTCCCCGTTACGTCGAGCTCACATACCTTACCAGATCGGTGTGTGCTCACCGCGTTATAGGTGCACACACCGATCAGCTCGGCCTCAACGTTCTCTCCTATCTTCGGGGGAGGATAACCTCTGCTCTCAAGTCTTCTCAGAAGCTCCTCAGGGTGAAGCCTTAGAACAATTATCTTCTCAACCAACTCGTCGTCTAGGAGCTCCCCGTAGTGACTGTCGATCACCACTCCTTCTCTGTAGGAAAGCACTAGCTCCCTGATCCTGGCCTTAACTCTCTCCGCGTCTACCACAAAGGTCATGCGTTCAGGCTCATGCGATTTAAGCAATCCCTCCTTTAATGCCAGCTCAGACAGGTTAACGTATCTTAGTTTTTTTAATCTTCTCGCAAGTTCCAAGGCAATAGTGGTCTTGCCAGTGCCTGGAGTTCCAGAAATTACGACAGCCTTATTACTTAACTCCTTCATGAGAAGCTTAACCCTGAAGGTTTGGGTGGGTTATTGATTAAAAACTTCACTCTTCCTCCTTCTTGGACTTCTTCTCTTCACTTTCCTTAACTTTAGAAGCCGCTATCACGTCATCGATTCTGAGTATCAGCGTAGCAGCCTCGGTACCGGCCTTCAGAGCATTCACCTTCACTGCTAAGGGCTCGATTACACCGAGCTCCTCCATGTTATCGATCTTGCCGGTGAATACGTTAATTCCGTACTTGAACCCGTCGCTCTGTGTGTGTGTTTTCCTAAGGTCGGAGAGTATGTCTATGGGGTCGAGGCCTGCGTTCTCTACGAGGGCGGCGACAACGCCTTCAACAGCCTTTGCGAACGCCTGAACTGCGAGCTGCTCCTTCCCGCTGACCTTGGTTGCGAACTCCCTTATGTGCTTCGCTATTTCAGCCTCGAACGCACCGCCACCGTACACTACCTTCGGGTTCCTCAGGACGTCGGCCACCACGCTTAATGCGTCTCTGAGGGATCTTTCAGCCTCGTCAACCATCCTCTCCAATCCACCCCTAATCACTATGCTCACAGCCTTCGGGTCCTTAGTGCCTTCGATGAACACCATCTTGTCTTCGCCGACCTTCCTCTCCTCCACTATTTCGGCGTAGCCTAGGTCCTCAGGAGTCATGTCGTCGATGTTGGAGATTATCTTCCCTCCTGTTGCTCTTTCTAGTTTCTCCATGTCTGATCTCTTAACCCTTCTGACAGCCAGTATGCCTTTCTTGGCTAGGAAGTGCTGCGCCACATCATCAATACCCTTCTGACAAATAACC
>JAGHCP010000065.1 GCA_021160415.1 Desulfurococcales archaeon | reverse complement strand
TTCCCGTACTTCTCGGCCACCTCGACCAAGGGCTTAACGATTCCTTCGTAAATCTGCTTAAAGTTATCGGGGTGGAATAATGGATTTTCAGCCCTAACGTCGCTGAACCTCGGTAGGTTATCAGGTGTATATTTCCCTGTGAGAACCCCCTGAGCTAGAGGGGACCACGCGATAACTGTTAGGCTTTCCTGCTCCGCGTAAGGTATTATTTCCTTCTCAGCATCCCTTTCAACTAAATTATACCTCACTTGATTACTTACTATATCCTCCCTCGACAGGCACGTTCTGGCGGACTCCAGGAGTTCAGGGGCGAAGTTACTGACGCCTATATACCTTATGAATCCCAGGTTAACCAGTTTCTCCAATGCCTTCATGTATTCGCAAGTAGGTATGTTGTGCCAGCACGGCGGCCAGTGAACCTGCATCAGGTCTATCGCATCAACCCCTAGCCTTCTTAGCGAGTTCCTGGTAGCCTTGAAGACATCGCCGTATGCGAGGAACTGCCCCGGTATCTTAGTCGCAACCACGAAGTGATCACGCAGCCCCAGCTCCTTCAACGCCCTCCCAATGAATTCTTCGCTTAAGCCGTTTCCGTAAACCTCCGCTGTATCTATGAAGTTAATCCCTACCTCAGCGGCCTTCGCAACTATTGACTTAGCTACCTCGTAACTGGTCACGCCCCACCTATCACTGAACTGCCAAGCACCAAGCCCTACAGCAGTGACTTTAAGGTCTGAGTACCCTAACTCCCTTTTCTCGAGAACCATTGCATGAAGCACCAAAATAATGATAGGTAAGAGAGGTAATTAACGGATCCCCATAGGTCCTCACATTGATAGAAGTACCGCAGCAACTAAGGCCAGGATAATGCCTAGGCCCTTCGCAAGAGATATCCTTTCCCCCAAGACAAGCATTGCTAGCACCGCCGTTATGGCTGGGTACAGCGCGGTCAAAGGAATGACTATGGATGCCTTGCCTCCATGCAAGGCCTTAATGAAGAATATGTAGCCCACACCTCCGAAAACACCTGCTACCAACGCGAACCCCATCGACTTATTCAGAGTTAAGGAAGCTCCGCTACTCGCGAAAACCGCTAACGCGATTAGGAAGGAAGCCAGTGAGGAAGCGAAGTAAACCTGAACCCAGCTTGAGCCCGTATACGCGTACTTAAGGACTAATCCCCATAAACCCCAAGCGATGAGGCATAAGGCTGAATATAGTATCCACGCCTTCATCCTTACACACCTGGACGTAAAAAGGTGATTCGGAGGATTTGAATGTTTAGGTGAGCTTCAGCCAGGTGAGGTCCTTCAGATACTCTGGAGGTGCCTCAGCAGGGCTACCTGTCATGGGGTCAGCCATCTCTTTATTCTTGGGAAACGCTATCACGTCTCTAATCGAGTCCTCCCCAGCCATTACCGCGACAAGCCTATCTAAACCGAAAGCTATCCCGCCATGAGGTGGGGCACCAAACTCTAGCGCCTCCAGGAGGAACCCGTACCTATCGATCATCTCCTCCTTGCTGAGACCCATTAACGAAAACATCTTCTCCTGCAGCCACCTCTTATGGATCCTTATGCTACCGCCTGCAACTTCATACCCGTTGAGCACTAGGTCGTAGGAAAGGGCCTTCACCTTAAGGGGTTCCTTATCCAGTAGGGGGATGTCCTCAGGCCTGGGAGACGTGAACGGGTGATGTTTGGAGATAAGCCTCCCTGTCTCCTCGTCAACCTCGAACAGGGGGAAGTCAGTCACCCACACGAAGGAGTACTGATTCCGCTTCACTATGCCAGCCTCCCTCCCCAACGCATTCCTTAAAACCCCTAGGAACTGCGACGCCGTCGCGAAGTCACCATACGCGAAAACCACTCCCTCACCCTCCTCAAGCTCCACCCCCTTCACATCCTCGGGTAGGACTCCCATAGCTTCCGAACACTCCTTGCTTCCCAAATCAACAGCTCTGAACCCGTAACCCTTAAGGCTGAAGTTCTTGGCGGCCTCCTTCAGTTTGCTCTGTAAAGTCCCGCACATCTTACCTAAACCCTTCATCTTGAAGTATCTTAGATAGAGCCTGCCATCCTCCAGGAGCGTGTGTAGCTCTGAAGGGAATCTAAGGTCGGGTTTGTCTGTGCCGAATCTCTCAATAGCTTCCTCATACGTGAATCTCGGGAAGGGTGTCGGAAGGTCGATGTTAAGCACTTCCCGGAAAACATACTTCATAGACTCCTCAACTACTGACATGACGTCTTCCCTCGTGACGAAGGATATCTCCATGTCGAACTGCGTGAATTCAGGCTGCCTGTCCGCTCTCGGATCCTCATCCCTGAAGCACCTAGCAACCTGGAAGTACTTCTCAAGCCCCGCAACCATGAGGAGCTGCTTGAAGAGCTGAGGAGACTGCGTCAAGGCATAGAACTTCCTGGGGTGGAGCCTGCTCGGCACTAGGAAATCTCTAGCCCCTTCCGGGGTGCTCCTACCTAAGTAAGGGGTTTCAACCTCTATGAAGCCCTTAGATGTGTAGAAATCCCTCATAGCCTTAACGACTTTAGCCCGAAGAAGTATGTTGTTCTTTACTTTCTCCCTTCTCAAATCTAGGTATCTATATCTGAGTCTATTAGCTTCAGACGTGGTTGACATTAAGCTCTCGTCCCATATAGGTAATGGTAGAGGCTTGCTTTCGTTAAGCACTTCAATCTCGTGAGCTGCCACCTCGATCTCGCCCGTAGGCATATCAGGGTTAACCTGGTTCTTCGGCCTTAGCCTCACCTCACCTTTAACCGCGATGACGAATTCCCTATCGAGTTCCTTAGCTGCTGGGAAAGCCTGGCTTTTAGGAGTAACTACGACCTGGACAATCCCTGACCTATCCCTGAGAAGTATGAAGATCACTCTTCCAACCTTACGGATGCTATGTACCCAGCCGTTCAGAATGACTTCCTTCCCAGCGTCCTTACTTCTCAGCTCTCCGCACTTGTAGGTGCGTTTAAGGCGCCAACTGATACTGTCCACTCAGGCCACCATTAACTTGGTTCGGAGCACCTTTTAAAATAAGTAAAGAGCTAAAGATAGTCCAGGTTGGTTTCGGTTTCGGGGTCATAAACCTTAACACTGCTCTCCAGGAGTGAGATGTAGACCTTCTTACCTAGCTTAAGTTTCTTCGATGCTTGAAGAGGCTGAACAGCCTTCACAAATATCTCGGGGCCTAAGGATAGGGTCACTATTGACTCCCTGCCTAAGGGCTCGACCTCATACACTTCTGCAGGAATGGTTACTCCCTCACCCTCAGCGACTTCACTGAATTTAACGTCTTCCGGTCTGAAGGTAACAGTGACCTCTCTACCTACGTAAGGTCTTAGCTTTTCGGCCCTAGCGCCGCTGAAACACGTCCTCCACTCGCCAAGCGATAGGCAAGGCCCTTCAACAACCTTGACCCTTAACGTGTTTGATGGTGGATTACCTATGAATGTAGCAACGAATACGTTCTTCGGGTTATAGTATATTTCATCAGGGTCACCTATTTGCTGGATAACCCCTTTATTAATCACCACTATCTTGTCGGCCATTGCGAGGGCTTCCGCCTGGTCATGCGTCACATATATAGTGGTGATTTTCAGGTCCTGCTGAATTCTCTTCAGTTCCGCTCTGATGTATATCCTGAGGAGTGCGTCGAGGTTGCTGAGGGGCTCGTCTAAGAGCAGGACCTTAGGCTCCTTAACTAAGGCCCTGGCTAGCGCCACCCTCTGCTGCTGCCCTCCAGACAGCTGATGTGGGTACCTCTCCAGAAGTTTATCTATGTGTAGAAACTCAGCGACTTCCTTAACTTTCCTGTCCATTACTTCCTTTGGAGCACCCCTTAATTTCAGGGGGTACGCTATATTGTCGTAGACAGTCATGTGTGGATACAGAGCGTAGCTCTGGAACACTAATCCAACGTTTCTCTCGGCAGGAGGCTTCTCGGTTACGTCCTCCCCGTCGAAGAAAATCTTACCTGATGTGGGCTTATAGATCCCTGCGAGGAGGTAAAGCAGAGTTGACTTGCCGCTCCCGCTGGGGCCTAGGAAGACGTAGAAACCTCCTTCCTCGATTGTTAGGGTCACGTTATTTACTGCTATGACCTTCCCGAACTTTTTCGTCACGTCCTGGAGCTTTATTTCCACCATCCATGCTCACCTCTAACCCTTGATTCCGCTTAGACTGGATTGAAGCATGTAGTTCCTTGCGAACAGGAAGAACAGTATGGTTGGGAGGAGGTACAGCGTCCCTGCCGCAGCAACTATCGGCAGGTGGACGACTTCCAAGCTCCCTCCAGCAAGCAGGGAGGCTATGTACGTTGCGAGTGTTTTCTGTGTTGGCGGGAGGAACACAAGCACGTAGATCAGGTCCTCCCATCCCGCCATGAATGAGAATATAGCAACCGTCGCGATGCCTGGCTTCACTAAAGGCATGACGATGTCCCTCCACACCCTTATCCTTGACGCTCCGTCAACCAGAGCGGACCACTCCACCTCCCAAGGAACCTTATCGAAGAATCCCTTCATAACCCATATACTCATGGGTATCTCTAAAGCAGCCCTTGCGACCACTACGTAAAATATGGAGTAAGGAACCCAAAGCGAGGGCGGGAGGGAGAGCTTCGTGTATACATAGAGCGTGTACACAGCTATTATGAGCGCCACGCCAGGGAAGGCATGGAGAAGTATTAGAAACTGCATAAGGGCGGACCTGCCTCTAAACTTCATCCTGGAGAACGAATACCCTGAAAGCGTCGATAAGGCCGTGACTACCCCTGAAACACCTAAGGCAACCAAGAAAGTGTTGCCTATGTACCTAGTTATATCCCAAGCTGTATATACAGATGCTGCGCTAGTGGTCAGCTTCCCCTGGAAGAACAATATCCAGTTCTCCAGAGTGAAGTGTAACCCCTCCATATATCCTCCAGTCACCATCCTGTTAGCAAACGATGAAATCACTAGGATGGCGTACACTATTATTATTGGTGCTGAGGCCGCCAGAATAGCTGCTAACAAAACAGCGGTTCTACGCCCCCTACGCACCGTCTCGACATCTGTGCCGACCACCATCATATATCACCCTTAGGCTCCAGAATCATCTTCCTGTAGCCCAGGACGCTGAGGGCCACTAACCCTAGAGCAATACCTACCGCGGAGAGGAGGGTAGCACCCGCAGCTGCGAGGCCTTGCTCCTTCACAGTTGAGAAAGCCGTCCGGAATATGTAGAGAGCCCACGTCTGGCCGTGAGTAGGGTCCACAACCCTCCAGGTAACAAGGAGGAAAATGTGTTCGTAAGTGGTGAGCAGGCTCAGAAGCTGCCACACCACCACGAAGGTTAGGTGCCACCTAGTCAGTGGGAGAAGCACATCCTTTATAACTCTCCAAGTGGAGGCACCGTCAACTCTTGCGGCAATTATCAGTTCCCGGGAGATGCTTTTGAAGGCTGAGAAGAAGATAAGCATCCCGTAACTTACCCCCACTAAACCATTGACGAATACTATGATGCTCCACGCCCCCCAGGGCTGAAGGGTCGGATCATTCCCCAGCGAGATGGGGTGCTTAATCACTCCTAACCACATCAGGAAGTTATTCATTACTCCTAAATTCGTGCCGTGGAAGAAGTAGTACCATAGAAGGGAGTATACCGCAACAGGAGTCATCCTAGGGAGCAGCCATATAACTTGAGCTACGACGGAAGGCTTCTCCTCCATGAAGTACGTTGCGAGTGCGAGACCTAATCCCCCAAACACGTTGATTAGTAGGGTGAGGACAATGAAGACCGCCGTCGTTATCAACACTGCCTGAATGTCTGGATCATGCTGAATTATGTAGAAAAGGTCCTCGTAGTTCCTAAGCCCCGCCACCTGAGATAAGTACCTCCCCACGTTCCAGTCCTTCATGGGGGTGAAGCTGATGTACACGGTCAGGAATAAAGGAATGATGAAGAATAGAGAGATAACTATGAGTGCGGGCCCCATGAAAAAAAGGAGTTCCTTTACTTTCCGGGTCCTCAACCTAAACACCACCTCACGGGAAGGTCCAGTTCGTCGGTATTGATCCGACCACCTCAACGCTCTTTGAG
>JAGHCP010000173.1 GCA_021160415.1 Desulfurococcales archaeon | reverse complement strand
TATGCTTGAAGTTGATGAGCTAATTGAAAGTGAGATCTCGAGGCCTTCAGTATTCATAGATGAGTCGGTGCTTTACCCGGAGTTCGTCCCTCCGAGCATCAGGCATAGGGACACGCAGTTCAGGCAGCTCGCGAGAATTTTCAAGCCCCTTCTGCTGAAGCCGGGGTCCCTAAGTGTGAAGGCTTTGCTTGTGGGGTCCGTGGGTGCGGGGAAGACCGTTACGGCGATGGCCTTCGGGAGGGCGCTGACGGACTCCGCCTTAAGGAAGGGTGTTAACCTGAAGTACGCACACATAAACTGCTCGAGGTCGAACAACGCTGCAAGCATTTTCAGGGACCTCAAGAATCAGGTGGGATTACCCATACCTGACAGGGGGCTCTCGGTGCATGAAATGATTTCCGGTGTGCTCGAAATACTTAGGCGTGAGGATCTGTACGTGCTTGTCACGCTTGACGAGTTCGACTATTTCCTCAGGGCGAGCAGTACTGAGGACAGGTACCTCGTGCTTAGACTTTACGATGTGTTTAAGGAGGACGTTAAGAGGTTGAGCTTCATGTACGTCGTGAGGGGGTCCCCCGCACACATATGGTCGAAGCTCGACAGCTTCACAGGTAGCTACCTCATGAAGAACATAATAACATTCGAGCCCTACAAGGCGTCGGAGCTTTTCGACATACTTGCCGACAGGGTTGAGCTAGCTTTCTACCCAGGCGTTGTTGGCGACGAAGTCATTGACTACATCTCCAGCATCACAGGGTACGACACAGGGGGTGACGGGAACGCTAGGAAGGCCTTAGCGATTCTGCACGCAGCGGGGAAGCTGGCAGATAAGGAGATGCTTGAGGGGAGGGCGGACAGGGTCACGCTCGACCATGTGAGGGCTGTTGTGGCTCAGGAGTATCCAGCCCTGATAGATGTTTTGGACACCCTTCACTACTTACCTCTCCATGAGTTATTGGTGCTTAAAGCGATAGTTATGGCCTTGAGCGTGTCTGGAGGGGACTACGTCTCCACTGGGGAAGTTGAGGAGGTTTATAGGAGGTTGTGTGAGGAGCTCGAGGAGCAACCCAGGGGGCACACGAAGGTTTACATGTTCATAACTGATTTAAGGCAGAGAGGCTTGATACTTACTAAGACCTCCGTTAAGGGCCGGAGGGGGAGGAGCACATACATAGGCTTCGGTGCTGTACCCCTGAATGTACTGCTTCAGAGGCTTGACAAGGTGATCGAGAGTAAGAGAATGGTGAGGTAGTTGAGCGGTGGAGTGAGGCTTGAGGAGATCTTCGCAAGTAAGGGGAGGGTTAAGGTTATTAAGGAACTTATTCTTAGGGGTGAGGTTAACCTTAACCAGCTAATCAGGGCTACAGGACTTAATTACATCACGGTTGTTAAGCACCTTAAGTTCCTTCAAGATGCTGGGCTTGTGGAGGAGCTAAGGGTTGGGAGGTCACGCATATATAGGCCTAACTGGATGGATCCCAGAATGAGGTTGATTGAGGAGGTCATGAAGGACTTAAGCGGTGAGTGATGAATTCATTTCTTCTTGAAGAAGGCCTCAAGCCCTCCTGCCTTTTTAGCACTCCCCCTTCTCTTAGTGGGCTTCTTCCCGGTTGATTCGCCTTTCTCTTCCTTCTTCACTGCCTCCCTTAACTCCTTCATTAGTTCCTCCCTAAGCCTCTCCGCTCTGCTCAGTATTTCAGCGGCGTTCTTAGGTGAGAGGTACTTAACGAAGTTATCGGGCATGTTGAGACCCACCACTAGCCTTGTCGCCTCCTCCACGTTTTTCTCGAATATCACTTGGAGGAAGGGAATGACGTCGGTCTTCACTTTCCTTTTAGATGCGTGTATATGCTCACCAATGAGGGAAGCCAGTCCCTCCCTTATTTGCCTGGATTCCTTGGTGCGTGACATGAGCAGTATTTTCTGCGGGAACCTGTACTTCACCCACTTGTACTTAGACCTCACATTATTCTTTATGGACATAGAAACGCCGGCAGTCATCAGTTCTATTGCGTAGGGGAGGAGGTCCCAAGAGCTTGACCTGATTATCCTGCCGAAGTAGACATCCGCCCTAGATAGGCTTTCATAAGCTCTCCACAGATCCTCCGGGTCCGTGATCTGCGTGGGTAGGTTCTCGTTAATCCACTGCATAAGGTCGTCAGGGCTCATGTCTGTCTGGGAAGCGGCTTGACGGGCTTGCCAGGCGTACTTAGCTATGAATATCTTCCTGACTACGTCGAATGGGTTATAAACCCTGTCTCTGGGGCGGAGAAGTGACTTAACTATACTTAACGTGACCCTCCCGAAACCCTCTGCGACGGCTTCCAGGTCGTTTAAGGCGGATCTGAGATCGCCCTCAGCTTTCTCGGCTATGTAATTAATGGCGTCCTCCTCGCACGCCACTCCTTCGGACTCGCAGACCTTCCTAAGCACCTTCTTTACGTCTGTCTTAGTCAGCCTTCTGAAGGCTATCATTAGAGCGGCGTCTCTCAGCGGCCTAAGTTTCTGGTTCCAGGGATCATTAGCTGTCATGACTACGGGGTTCTTAGTGTTGCTTATGAGGTCGAGGATTGCCTGAATCGCACCCTCATCGGCCATCCCGGACAACCCGTCGACCTCATCTAGAAGGATGAGCTTCCCCCTCCCGAAGAGCCCTCTCTGAGTCGCGGCTGTCTTAGCAATTCTCTCGATGTC
>JAGHCP010000101.1 GCA_021160415.1 Desulfurococcales archaeon | reverse complement strand
CCTTTATAAGGCCCTCTAAATATGCAGGTCTAAACCAGGTAGGGAAGGAATGATTATTAAAGGGGCATGTCCGAACTGTGGAGGACCCATAAGTGAGGAGAGACTTAAGGCCGGGCTTCCCTGTAGGAAGTGTCTACCGACCAAGTACTTAAGTAAAGTGAAGACTGAAGGCCTTAGATCAGTTATAATGGAGCTCGGTAAGGCTAGGAAATTAATCGATGTGTTCCTCCTTGAGGACGAATTAAGGGACTTCGGGGAGTTCTTCCGGGACACGGTGGGGAAGGAACTGTGGACTATTCAGAGGGCGTGGGCTAAAAGAATGCTTGCGGGCGAATCCTTCGCTCTAATAGCCCCTACTGGGGTTGGTAAAACAACCCTTCTCCAGGTCTACGCCCTCTATAAGGCAAGGGAGGGGAGTAATGTACTCTATATAGTGCCAACCAGGGAGCTCATGAAGCAGGTTATAACATCCCTCAGGAACCTATCCGCTGACGTGGTGGTTAACGACTCATCAGCCCTTAAGGGCACTCAAGGTAAAGACCTAAGGAAAGGCAGAATCGACGTTCTAACACATGCCTTCATATTTAGGAACAAGGACCTGTTCAGGGGATTAACCTACAATACGGTCATTGTGGACGACTTCGACGCACTCCTTAAGTCCTCGTCTCTGATAGACTTAATTCTTAACTCTATGGGGGTCGATCAGCGCTCGATAGAGCTGGCTAGGAAAGCCGTTTCCCTTAAGTCCGAGCTTATGTTTTACAAGTACGCAGGGAATGAGGAGAGGGCAGAGCAGGTAAGTCAGGAACTTTACAACGTAGAAGCTGAGTTGGCTTCATCGCTGGACGTTGAGTCCATAGGGCAGCTTCTAATAGCTAGTGCTACTGGCAGAGCTAAGGGTTCAAGGGTGAAGGTTCTGAGGGAGATCCTAGGCTTCGAGGTTGGCTCCATAATGGATTACCTGCGGAACATAGTGGAGGTGGTACATCCTCTTAAGGAGTCTGAAGTTCCTGCGATAGTGTCCAGACTTACTGGTGGAACATTAGTGTTTGTCAGTAAGGACTTAGGCCTTAAGAAGGCGAGGGAAATCGTTGAGGAGCTACGATCTCACGGCTTGAAAGCCATGGCCGCCACCTCCAGGAAGGCGCTAGATATGCTGAGGTCTGGTGAGGTGGATGTGCTGGTGGGTGTTTCCACATACTACGGAATCCTCACTCGGGGGATCGACGAACCTCTCCGCATATACAACACTGTCTTTGTGGGTATACCTAAGTTCGACTTCGCGATGGAGTCCCTCCTGACGAATCCGAGGGGATTCATCCATGCGCTGATGGAGGCCGCTAAGAAGGGGTACGAATTAACTGACGAGGATAAAGACATAGTCAGGACTGTTTCTAGGTTAAGCCCTGGAAAGATAAGGGTTCTTCAGGCAGGGCTCAGAGGATATGTTGAGGTTGAGGGTTTCCTAGCAGACCTGAAGTCAAGGATTGAAGGGGCGATTCCGAGGTTAATGCGCTTCATATCATCGTATGTCCGAAAGCATGGTAAGATGGTGACGGATTCCTACATTGTGAGGTTTAAGTCTGGAAGGCTGGTTGCCAGCATGCCTGACGTGATGACGTACATCCAAGCTTCAGGTAGGTGTAGCAGGTTATTGAAAGGAAGCATGACGCTTGGCCTCTCAATACTTCTTTACGAAGATAAGGATCTCCTAGAAATATTTAGCAGGAAGCTCAGTAACTACGTCGCTGCGTATGAGCCAAAGCCGCTAAGTAGCGTTGACTTAGAGGAGGTTGCCCGTAAGCAGAGGGAGAGCAGGGAGAAAGTGGTGGAAGGTTCTGACGTTAAGAGAATTAAGTCGGTTCTCATAGTTGTGGAGTCTCCGACTAAGGCCAAGACTATCGCAAGGATGTTTGGGAGGCCAGGGAGGAGGTATTTAGGTGAGTACATAGCATATGAAACAGTGATTCCCCTCAAGAAGGAGGTGTTGGTAGCTACCTTAGCCCCCACCCTTGGACATCTTCTGGACTTAACAGTTAATGAAGGTTTCCACGGCCTTAAGAAAGGCTTGAGAGGTTTGAAACCTGTGTACACTACGATAAAAAGATGTGCTAGTTGCGGGTATCAATTCACTGATGACACTGATCGGTGTCCTAGGTGTGGTTCAAGCCGTATAAGGGACAGCAGGAAGGTCATTGAGGCATTAAGGAAGCTAGCGCAGGAGGCGGATGAGGTCCTCATAGCTACTGACCCTGACGATGAGGGTGAGAAAATAGCTTACGATGTTTACTTGCTACTCCGGCCGTACGTAAACTCATTTAAGAGAATCGAGTTCCATGAAGTGACAAGGCAGGGCTTCATGAAGGCGCTCCTTAACCCAAGGCAGATAGATAGTAGGAGGGTTGATGCTCAAATAGTCAGGAGAGTGGACGACCGCTTAATCGGGTTCGAGCTTAGTGGAGTTCTGAAAACAAGGCTGAATAAGCATTGGCTAGGAGGTGGTAGAGTACAGACCCCTGTTCTAGAGTGGATAGTTGAGAGGTACAGGAAGTACCTGGAAGGTAAAGGGTATTTAATAATAGTTAGTCTTCCTGAAGACCTGAGAATCACTTACTTCACCAAAGATAAGGAACTCGCTAAGAATGTAGTTAAGCACCTTGAGGAGGAACCTGTGTATCTAAGAAAAATTTCTGAGGAAGTCAAGGAACTATCGCCTAAACCACCGTACACTACCGATACCCTTCTCTATGAGGGGATGAGATACCTGAGGCTTCCGCCTGGCAAGGTCATGAGGATCGCTCAAGATCTATTCGAGCTTGGTTTCATAACCTATCACAGAACAGACAGCACCCACGTATCCCCCACGGGGATGCAAATCGCTAAAGAGTTCCTGCAAAAGATGGGCCTGTCAGGAGAAATGAGGCTGAGGGGGTGGGGGAGGGAAGGAACACATGAATGTATAAGACCTACTAAGGCCCTCAGATCACTCGATGAGATGGGAGACCTAGGTCTCAGCACTTTCAACAACCTTACATGGTACCATAAGAGGCTTTACGACCTGATAGTTAGGAGATTCATCGCAAGCCAGATGACCCCAGCTAAGGTTCGATCGATTACGTTAGAGGCTGCTCTGGGTCCAGTCAAGACTGAAGTCACAGTAATAACTGAAGTTATAGATGAGGGTTTCCTTAAAGTAGACCCGACGAAGGTGTACACTAACTTACTTAAGGTGTCAGAGGTAGCGATGCGGCCTAAAGAGGTCAGACTGATCAATGCGTCGGAGCTTCGGCTGTTTACAGCTTCCGATATAGTGAAGCTGATGAAGGAGAGGAACATAGGACGTCCAAGTACCTACGCTAAAGCTGTTGAAAACAATTTAAGACATGGCTACGTAATCGCTTCCAAGAAGCGGCTCTACTTAATCCCAACTAAGCTAGGTATGGAAGTAGCAGACCTGATTAAGAGGTACTACCCTGACATAGCGGATGTTCATGCAACTAGGGAGTTAGAGAAGCTGCTGGATCATGTGAGAAGCGGGAGGCTTTCAAGATCTACCGCACTGATACTACTTCTCAGTGAAGTAGTAAGGATAAGAGTAAGGGACGAAATATCTCAAGAGT
>JAGHCP010000056.1 GCA_021160415.1 Desulfurococcales archaeon | reverse complement strand
GAGGAGCCTGCACTCCATGACGATCGGCGCGTCTTTGAGGACGGGTGCCTTCACGGATCTCCCCTCCACAACCTTTAGGCCGTACCTCTCCTCAGCCAGCCTGAACTTATCTACCTCCTTACTGCTGAGCTTCCCGAACACCTCGAGGGCCGCCTTAGTGAGCTTCTCAGACACTAAGTTAACAGCGAACTCCTTACGCTCCAGTAAGAGCTTCAACGTAGTCCATCTGTGGTAGATAGCTATCCCTAGGTAGGGAGGCCTCCACGACACCTGAGCTGCCCAGCAGGCCGTCATCCCCGCCCTTTCAGAGCCGTCCCCCACGCCAACGATTATTAGGGGTTGAGGCAGCTCTATCAGTGCCTGCATGGGCGTCAGCTTCCTAACCCGGCGCTCTGACATCGTGCCTCACTTCAGCGTTTTTAGGTGGGAGACAAGCCTCTTCACGCCCTCCTCCACATTACTTATGGATGTCGCGTAGGAAATCCTTATGTACCCCTCGCTGTTGGGTCCGAATGAAATGCCTGGGGCCGTAGCTACGCGGTGGTTGCGGAGGAGGTTAAGGGAGAACTCCATGCTGTTCTTGGCGTACTTCGATATGTTCACGAACACGTAGAAAGTCCCTTTAGGCTTAACGAAGGATATCCCCTCAGCCTCACTAAGTATCTCTAGGGCTTTATCCCTCCTCCTCCGGTACTCCTTAACCATCTCCTGGATGACGGTGTCTCCCTCCATCAAGACCTTAATGCCGGCTTTCTGGAAGGCTGCCGGCACGCACGCCACAACCCCCTCCTGAAGCTTTGTCATTGTCTTAATGATTTCCTCATTCCCCGTTACGGCGAACCCTAGCCGCCAACCCGTCATGGCGTAGGACTTGGAGAAGCTATTCACAACTATGATTCTATCCCTGAACTCCCGGAACTCGCTGAAGCTTCTGAAGCGCTCACCTTCATACACGATGTTCTCGTAGACCTCGTCAGCTATTAGGTACGCGCCGCTCTCAGCCGCAATCCTCGCGACCTCACGCAGCTTTTCCGGCGGGGTAACGCTCCCCGTAGGGTTGTTGGGGTTGTTCACGATCACGGCCTTCGTTCTCGGGGTTATGTTCTCAGCCACGTCCTCAGGGTTGACCTCGAAGCCCTCCTCCTCTCTGAGTGGGTACCTCCTAACCCTCCCTCTGGCGGCAGCGATCATCGCAAGGTATGAGGGGTACCCCGGGTCAGGGATGAGGACCTCGTCCCCGACGTCCAGGAGTGCGAGGAGTGTTAGGAAGAGGGCCTCCGTGCTGCCCGCGGTCACTATGACGTTCCTCTCCGGGTCGTATGAGGCTCCGTACTTCCTGCTATAGTAACGTGAGATCTCCTCCCTGAGCTCAAGGAGTCCGGCGTTATGGGTGTAGTGCGTGTACCCTTTCTGCAGGGCCTCACACGCACTGTCGATCACGAAGGAAGGGGTTGGGAGGTCCGGATCCCCTATCTCTAGGTGTATGGCGTCTCCGTACTTGAGGGCTTCGTGGTAAATAACCCTGATGCCGGACTGCGGGATTCCTGAAGTATTCATAGATTCAGAACCCCCTACCACCAACACCTTGTTGTTGGTGCGGCCTCGTATCTTAAGTGTTGTATTTAAAAAATGAACAGATACTTCGTTTCTCAGTTAGGTGCACATCCGCGTGATTTGTTACGTAAAGAATAGTAAGCTTATTATTAAGATTTAAATTCTTAATACCGAAAACAAGGTGCGTATTATGGCTTCTTCTGATGAAAAGAAAGGCTTCCTCTACGATTGGGAGACAGAGAGGGTTCCTGAGCACATGACGAGGCCTTGGTGGGACATAGCGCTCGTTCAGATAGGGCTGTTCCTGTCGGGCTTCATGCTGATGACTGGAGGCCTTCTGGGAGGTTGCGGGTGGCCATGGTACGATGTCTTGGCCTGGTTGCTTATAGGGAACCTCATCCTCCTAGTGCTCTACGTCCTGATAGGGCACATAGGCATTAAGGAGAGGGTTCCGACGGCCTTCATCGCTGAGAAGATCTTTGGGAGGTACGGCGCGAAGATATTCAACTTCCTGCTAATTATAGGTATCCTGGCGTGGGCGGCCTTAGGAATAAACATGCTCGCGATATCCATCACCGACTTAACCGGTATCTCCATATACGTGACTGCGTGGATAGCTGCGCTGTTCGTGTGGCTCTCCTCCGCGGCTGGCTACAAATCAATATCGCTGCTGTCGAAGATCATCCTGCCGTGGTTCCTCATTGTTCTGGTGATAGTTATGATTTACTACGGATTCCAGCTTAACTGGCAGGCGTGGGGCATCAAGGCGAACTATGGGAGCGTTTTCAACACGTTCTGGGACGGGATAACCTTCGTGATAGGTCTGAACATAGTTGCTAGCTTCCTGCAGCCCAACTCCTCGAGGTACGCGAAATCGACTAAGGACTTCGCGAAGGCATCGACGTTCTCGATGATGTACGGCATGGTTCTGATGACGTTCCTCGCGGAGACGCTTGCGGTCTACGCACTCCCTAAGACCGCGAGCTTCGCCGACCCCTTCATCATAGGGCTTAAGACGATGGGCACCGTCGG
>JAGHCP010000176.1 GCA_021160415.1 Desulfurococcales archaeon | reverse complement strand
TACTAGTTACTCACGGGGAGCCCGAGAGCGACTACAGAGTTACTAAAGCGGCCCTAGAAGCCCGCTTTAGTAACTCTGTAGTCGCTCTCGGGCTCCCCGTGAGTAACTAGTACGAAGTCCTCCTCCCTAACCAAGTCCTTGAGCTTAGCGACTACCTCATCTAAGCTTCCAGCGTATCTCCCCTCGGCGTAGGGGAACACGTCCTCCCTAACTAAGTCCTGCGCGGGATCCAGCACCACCACCCTGAAGCCCAGGAAGTTCAGGAGGTCCGCTAAGGGCTTACCCACTCGACCGACCCCGAACACCACCGCGCGTGGTGAAGGCCTTAACACGTCCACGAACACCTCCAAAACACCCCCACATATGAGGCCTGTGTCGACAGCGTCCTTCACGGGTCTGCCGACGAAGGAGTACCTCTTCCTTACAGGGGTCCCTTCCTTAAGGGCCTGCAGGGCGGTCTTAACTACGTGGGCCTCGAAGGAACCCCCACCCAACGTACCGTAAACGGATCCGTCCTTAAGGACAACTATCTTGGAGCCCTCCCTCCTAGGGCCTGACCCCTCCTTCTTGACTATTGTGGCTATAGCCACCGGTTCACCGCGGCTTAGGGCTTGGAGAGCCACCTGCAGAAGCTTCTCAGGAGGCAACTCCCTGCTGAGACCCATCTTCACACCTACTTCAGAGTTGTTTACGTAAGCTAATAAAGGGAAAGGTTCACGTTTACGTGGTGAGGAGATGCTCGTAACCGCAGTTATCTTGGCGGCGGGTAAGTCCACAAGGTTCCCGGGAAATAAGATGTTGAGGAGGGTTAGACTCGCAGGTGTTGAGGCCCCCATCATTAGACATACTGTCCGTAAGTTCATGGAGTCAGGGGTCTTCGACGACGTGGTCGTAGTTGTCGGTCATCGGAAGGGGGAAGTTATGGACGCGGTTGGCCTCCCAGACGTCAAGTATGCGGTGTCGCTGAACTACGAGGTGGGGATGTCGGAGTCTGTTAAGGCAGGTGTGTCAGCCGTGATGAGGTACTCTGACGCCGTAGCTATTCATCCGGGGGACGTACCGTTCATCCTGAAAAGCACTTTGAGGGAGCTCGTACGCGTTGCTTCAGAGGAGTTCAGCTCTACGGACAGGTTCGTCGTTATCCCTAAGTACAGGCCCTTCATGAAGGGCGGGCACCCCTTAATAATTGGTAGGGGGCTCCTCCCCTACGTGCTTGAGATCGGTGAGGAGACGAGGGGTCTTAAAGGTTTTCTGGCGAGGTTCAGACACTTGGTGCGGTACGTGTGTACCGATGATCTAGGTGTTTTGGCTGACGTCGACACTCCTGAGGACCTTGTTAGGGATGAGGAGCTTATGAGGAGGGAGGTTTAGTGGTGCTTATTCACTCGGCTTTAATTCAGTTAAATGTATAAGTAGTTTAATACATGAAAAGATATTTTATTGAACCACATTAAACATTATATAGGGGATACTTAAACGTGCTTAACAAGGACATTATAGAAATCAGATTTCATGGTAGGGGAGGGCAGGGAGCAGTAACCGCGGCGAACATTCTCGTAGTTGCCGCATATAAGGCGGGTCTGTGGGGGGCTTCCTTCCCGCACTTCGGGGCTGAGAGGAGGGGTGCCCCGGTAACTGCCTTCGCGAGGATCTCCAAGAGGAGGGTCAGGGTTAGGTCGATGATCAGGGAGCCTGATGTTGTGGTGGTGCTGGACCCCTCACTTCTGAAGCTTGTGAACGTCACTCAAGGGCTGAAGCCTGACGGGTGCGTCGTAATTAATTCGCCTGAGAAGCCTGACCTCCAAGGGAGGTTCAGGACCTGCTTCGTGAATGCATCTAAGATCGCCTTAAGTAAGGGGTTAGTGATGGCCGGGTGGCCCCTCGTGAATACTGCGATTCTCGGAGCCCTAGCTAAAGCGCTTGACTTCCCGATCCAGCATATCTCGGAGGGTGTTAAGGAGTACTTGGGGGGTGAAGCAGGTGTCAAGAACGCTGAAGCCGCGGAGGAAGGGTTTAAGGAGGTGAGGTGCGTTGAGTGAGGAAGTGACGCACGTACTCCCACTAGCTAAGCCTGCTGAAGGGGTTTCAGGGAAGACGGGGACCTGGAGGACTTTAAGGCCTGTGTTCATCGAGGATAAATGCGTTAAGTGCAGGCTTTGCTGGCTCTACTGCCCTGAGAACGTAATCGACATGCATGAGGATGGTGGGGCGTTCATCACGATCAACTACGACTACTGCAAGGGCTGCGGGATATGCTCCGACGTGTGCCCTGTCCAGGCAATTGAATTAGTTCCCGAGGAGGGTGAGTGAGGTGGTCGTTAAACCTTTGACAGGTAACTACGCGGCCGCGTGGGCCGCTAAGCTCGCAAGGGTTAAGGTCGTCGCAGCATTCCCCATAACCCCGCAGACAACGATCGTGGAGAAGCTCGCACAGTTCATTGAGAACGGAGAGATGGATGCAGAGATGATTCGGGTTGAGTCCGAGCACTCAGCTCTCGCCGCAGTTTACGGAGCCGCGGCGGGAGGTATGAGGGCGTTCACTGCAACAGCGTCTCACGGCCTGATGTACATGCATGAAATGCTTTGGTGGACCGCTGGATCCAGAGTGCCGTTGGTCATGGCCATAGCTATGAGGACCATCGGGGCTCCCTGGAACATATGGACGGATCACAGCGACGTCATGGATCAGCGTGACACCGGGTGGATCATAATGTTCTCCGAGAACAATCAGGAAGTCCTGGACGAACTCATCAAACTATTTAAGATCACGGAAGACGAGAGGGTTTACCTTCCAGGTCTAGCTGCTTTAGATGCCTTTATACTCAGCCATACAACGGAGCCCGTTGACATACCTGACCAGGAGCTTGTGGATACGTTCCTGCCTGAGAGGAGGCAGCCATACGTTTTCCGGCCAGGGGACCCGATAACGATGGGGAACATACCGAACACCCTTAAATGGAACATGGAGATGCGGGAAGATATTTGCAGGGCTCAGGAGCGGGCAAAGCGTGTTATTCAGGAGGTTGATGAGGAGTGGGCAAAGCTCACAGGGAGGAGGTGGGGTGGTCTCATAGAGTGCTACAGATGTGAGGATGCGAGGCATTTCCTCATGGGAGCCGGTGCCTGGGTTGGTGACATGAAGGAAGCTGTTGATAGGTTGAGGTCTGATTTAGGTCTTAAGGTCGGCTTGATTAAGGTTAGGTACTTCAGGCCTTTCCCGAAGGAGGAGATCCTGAAGTGGATGAGCAACGCTGCATCAGTCATAGTATTCGATAGGTCCGTGAGTCCGGGCTCCGCAGGGCCTCTCTTCCTTGACCTAGCTACACACTTGATGGTCTCAGGGGTGAGGATGCCTATCAAGGATGTCTTCGCCGGGCTCACAGGCCTCGACGTGAGTTACCAGGACATAATGGATGTGGTGATTAAGTCCATT
>JAGHCP010000163.1 GCA_021160415.1 Desulfurococcales archaeon | reverse complement strand
GAGGCTCGCTGCGGGAGGGAAGCATCAAACCCTAGATCACTATTTGAGCGAGGCCGGGGGTGAGGTAGTTCTTGAGGAGGAGGACTTAGGTGGGGGCTTGACTCAACCGGTTAAGCGGAACCTCCTAAGCCGTTCCGAGGTCGTCTTGGTGGCTGTGCCTAAGGACTTTGTAGGCGTTCTGAGCAGGTCGCGTGAAGCCGCGGTCAAGTGGAGGGTTGAGTCGAGGATAGTTCTGAGCCACTACATCAGGAGGGGGTACGTCGTCGTGGACATCGCAACCGGTGGTAGGAAGTACTACTACGTCCTTTGGAAGGGAGGGTTCGATAAGGCGTTGAGGGGTGAGTTGCCGTGAAGCTCAGCAGGATCATCCTGCATCACTTAAGGATCCCTATGAAGGAGGTCTTCAAGACAGCACTAGGCACGGAGACCGTGAGGGACACCTTACTCGTTGAGGTCTGGGGTGAGGGCGGCGAGGTGGGTTGGGGTGAGGTAGTCGCGACCCACAGCCCGTGGTACAGCTCCGAAACCGTTGAAACAGCTTGGCATGTCATAAGGGACTTCATAGCACCCTCGCTGAGAGGGAAGGACGTGGAGCCCTCGACCTTCGGGGACGAGGTGTCGTGGATAAGGGGCCACAGGATGTGTAAGGCCGGCGTCGAGTTCGCCCTATGGGACCTTAAAGGCAGGCTGACATCGAAGCCGATCAGGGACCTCATAGGCGGGGTTAAGGACAGGGTTGAGGTAGGGCTCAGCGTGGGGGTGATCGGCGACTTCGCCCGACTGATTAAGGCCGTGAGTGAGGGGCTGAGCAAAGGGTTCAGGAGGATTAAGCTCAAGGTGAAGCCGGGGTGGGACGTGGATCCGGTGAGGGCTGTGAGGAGGGAATTCGGGGAAATACCTCTACAGGTCGATGCGAATGGCTCCTTCACCCTCACCGGCGACCACGTCTCAAGGCTTAAGGAGCTGGACAGGTACGGCCTCCTAATGATTGAGCAGCCCCTGCACCATGAGGACCTCGTTAAGCACTCGAAGCTTCAGAAGATGATCTCCACCCCCATATGCCTTGACGAGAGCATTAGGTCAGCGCTGGACGCGGAGGCCGCGTACAACTTAGGTTCCTGCAGGGTCATAAACATAAAGCCTGGTAGGGTGGGGGGCTTAGCTGAAACCTTGAGGATCCACGACTTCTGGGCGGGTAAGGGCCTCCCCGTATGGATCGGCGGTATGCTCGAAACCGGTGTTGGGAGGGCGTTCGCGGTGGCTGCTGCCTCCCTGCCAAGCGTTAAGTACCCAAGCGACATCTCGCCGAGCAGCAGGTTCTGGGAGGTCGACGTCGTTGAGCCTCCGTGGGAGCTCAGAAGCGACGGCACTATGGAAGTCCCGAGGAAGCCCGGGATAGGTGTTGAGGTCCTCGATAAGGTTGTGAGGAGATACGAAGTCAAGTCCTTAGGGATAAGTCTCTCGTGAGTTCCCACGGAGTCTGGCGTTAAGTTCCTCGATGAGTTTCTTGAAGGACTCCTTCGGTATCCTAGCGCCCGCCGCTTCAGAGTGCCCGCCGCCTGAGCCGCCTATGTAGTGAGTCAGTTCCCTAAGAGCCCTGTCGAGGTCAATCACGCCTTTCTCAGCCCTTAAGCTGAGGACGTAGTGGTCCCCTCTTTCCTCGGCGGCCACCCCAACCAAGCTCCCTGTGAGGCCCCTGGCGTAGGTTGCCGCTATGCCTACGCTGCCGGGCGGCCCTATGACGTAGGCGACCAACCCTTCAACTTTGACGTGCGTTTTAACCCACCTGTAAAGCTCTTCATTATTGACCGCTTCAATCAGGGCCCTCACTAGAAGCTCGCTGAGCATGGAAGGCCTTAAGTTTTTGGAGAGGTGCTCCACGACGTGTCTCTTGAAGTCATGCATCCTCCTAGACCCCTCCAAACCCTGCACAAGCACACCTGCCTCGAAGTATACCTGCCTCTTATCCCACCTAAGCAACGCCTTACGCACCCACTCCGTCTGGTCCGCGTAGTCGCCGATGCACCCGTACAGCGCTACCCGGTCGTAGTCCTCAGGTAGCTTATCCCTGAAGTGCTTGAAAGTGAGCTCCGATGATGAGGCTTCCTCATCGCGGGAAGGCCGGACGAACTCAACCCCGAACTCACCCAGCGGGATGTTGAGGGGAGGCGGGTGGTGATCGATGTAGGTGATGCTCCCGCCGTACCTCCTGAAGAGGGCCGCGAGTTCCTCCGAGTGCGGCTCACTGACAGCTATGTCCACAATCACGACGTCTCCTTCCGCAAACTCCTTGAAGTCTGAGGGTAGGCCTACAGGGTGGGTGAAGAAAACGCGGATCTCGTCGTACTCCTTGCGGAGGGCCGCCTTAACAAGTGCGGCCGACACGACCCCGTCGGAGTCTCCGTGAGCGAGGATGGTTAGCTTCCTCCCCGTGAAGAACACCTGTGTAGTTTAACGGGTTGAGGAGTTAAATAGGTGGGTCACTCAACAGTGTTTATTATGCATCTGTCGGGGTTGGGGCGCTCCTCACCCACGATAACCCCGTCCCTCAGGATGAGGATTCTGTGGGAGCAGTTGGCGACTTCAGGGTCGTGCGTAACCACTATCACTGTCTGCCCTTTCTCGTTGACAGCCTTGAAGGCCTGGAGGATCGTCTTCGCGGACTTCCTGTCCAGTGCACCTGTGGGTTCGTCAGCTAGGATTATGGCCGGGTTGTTAACTAAGGCCCTAGCTATCGCCACTCTTTGCTGCTGACCCCCTGAGAGCTGATTCGGCTTCTTCTTAAGCCAGCTGAGGTCCCCTGCAGCCATCTTGAGGGCAGCTATGACCTTCCTCTTCCTGATATGTCTCGGAAGGCCCCTCGCGACTAATGGGAGCTCTATGTTTTCGTAAACCGTGAGTCTGGAGACCAGGTTGAATTGCTGGAACACGAACCCTATCTTCCTGTTCCTCACCTTAGCCATGGCCTTGTTGGATAGCTTAGAGGCCTTAACCCCGTCGATAATTATCT
>JAGHCP010000157.1 GCA_021160415.1 Desulfurococcales archaeon | reverse complement strand
GGAGGTAAGGTCCTCATAGTCCATATAGCGGCTAAGGAGGGAGTCGAGCTGGTAAAGGAAGCAAAGTTCCACGGGTTGAACGTGTACGGGGAGACATGCCCTCACTACCTCCTACTCAACACAGATGACTACGCAAAATATGGAACGGCAATAAAGGTGAACCCGCCGATAAGGAGTAAGGAGCATCAGGAAGCGCTATGGAGGGGGGTTCTGGACGGCACAATAACGAATCTTGGGTCAGACCACGCGCCGCACTCAGCCAAGGAGAAGGAAGGGAACATATGGGAGTGCTCGGCAGGGTTCACAGGGGTTCAGACATTCCTTCCCTTGATGCTTGACCAGGCCCTGAAAGGGAGAATGCCCATTAATAAAATACCTGAATTAATGAGTGAGAATCCTGCAAAGCTATTCAACATCTGGCCGAAGAAAGGAGCGATCATAGTAGGTAGTGACGGCGATTTCGCGATAGTTGACCCTAATGGAGAAACGGTTATCGAGAGGGACTGGATCATAGCGAAGTATCCCATAACTCCGTACATCGGGTGGCGCCTTAAAGGAAGGGTCAAGTACACAATCCTCCGTGGGATGGTAATAGCTAAGGACGGTAAACTCGTTCAGGAGAGGAAAGGGGAGTTCTTTAAGCCTGTGCGGTAGTAAGCGGGGCTGAAACCTCTCCTCCTTATAAATCCCTTTTTAAGGGAAATTAACCCATACTCATATATAATAATATATAATACAAAGTGAAGCACATCTGATCAGTTTCCGCCTCTTCCTTGCTTCCCTTATTCCCTGTATTCGAAATCAGGAGCTATGTCCAGCGGCTTCCCTTTCCTCACAGCTATGAGGAATAGCCTGCCGTTAAGCACCAACGACTCCTTAACGACGAATCCCTCCTTCCCTAAGTCACGGAATATGTGCTGCAGACGCATAGGGACGACGTCACCTGGAACAACCCTCACGTCATCCAGTGAGACCTTCTCATCCTTTGCTGCGTCCTCCATGGCTTGCTTCAGCGTGATCCGATCCTCCTCACTCAACCCGGGAAGCTGTTCCAACGTGCTGGGTCTATACACCCCTAACTCTTCCTCCACTCCAATCACCGGTCATAGGTTGTTCAAGTGTGAAATTTAATGTTTAGGTTCTCTTGACACGTATGAAGGTAATTGAATAATGTAGCGGTTTATTTTAAACAAATGAAAAATTTAAGCTGCATGTCCTCTATTTAAGCCTTTTTTAGATTAACGTATGTTCAATTTCATAAAAAGCTTTTTTAATGTGAGGTACTTCATAAGTGGGGACTAAACCCGCTCCGAGGTGATTTAATGAGTTCAGTAGAAGATCCGTATGCCTTGATGGAGAAGTGGCTTAAGGCCAAGGAATTCGTGGTTGTAGGTAAAGGCGTTAAGAGGGCCGACGCCTTAGAGAAGGCGATGGGTAGAGCTGCCTACGTTGAGGACCTCTACATGCCTGGAAGCATGTTGTTCGTTAAGCAGGTTCTCAGTACTGAGCCACACGCTAAAATACTCGACATAGATGCTTCTAAGGCGTTGTCGATTCCTGGCGTGGTAGGGGTTTTCACCGCGAAGGACATTCCGGGGGAGAACCAGGTAGGTTACGCCCTACCGGACCAACCCCTCATTGCTGAGAAGAAAGTCAGGTTCGCCGGTGACTTAGTTGCGTTGGTCGCTGCCAAGGACTGGGACACGGCGTTGAAGGCAGCTGAGGAGGTCCGCGTTAAGTATGACCCATTACCCTACGTCTTAGATCCTCTCGAGGCTATGGAGAGGACGGACGTCCTAGTTCATGAGGAGGTAGGGAGCAACATAGCCTTCAGGACTAAGGTTAGGAAAGGTAATGTTGAGGAAGGCTTCGCCAAGTCCGACGTTATTGTGGAGAACGAGTACAGAACCCATCACCAAGACCACGTCTACTTGGAGACTGAGGGAGCCATAGCCATCCCTGAAGTAGGTAATAGGTTGACCGTGATTTCGGCGGGACAGTATCCGCACCTAGTCCGCGCGATCGTTGCGAGGGTTACTGGGCTACCTGAAAGCAACGTAAAGGTCATAATTCCGTATATGGGTGGAGGCTTCGGAGGTAAAGACGACGAAGGACCTCTAGCAGCTGCGAAGGCAGCCCTCGTGGCGAAGCTTACCGGGAAGCCCGCATTCCTACTGTACTCAAGGGATGAGTCCCTCATAATGCATCCGAAGAGGGAGGCAACTGTAATTAAGTACAAGAGCGGCGCGTCTAAGGACGGGAAGCTGCAGGCCATAGAAGTTAAGATCATCCACGACACAGGTGCATACACGAACAGAGGCCCGTTCATCCTTTGGAGAGCAACTGTCCATGCGTCAGGGCCTTACAAAGTTCCCCACGCCAAGGTAGACGGTTACTGTATCTACACCAACAAGGTCTATCAGGGATCCTACAGAGGCTTCGGCAACCCGTCAGTGCAGTTCGCGGCGGAGGCTCAGATGGACAGACTTGCGGAGAAGCTGGGGATGGATCCTGTTGAGTTCAGGCTTAAGAACCTCCTGAGGCCTGGTGACGCAACCATAACTAACCAGGTTCTGGATCATTCAGTAGGTGTTGCTGACATGGTAGCGAAGCTAGCTGAGGCCGTCGGGTGGAAGCAGAAGTTTGAGGAGTACAGGAAGCAGAACAACGGCAGGTACCGGAGAGGTATAGGCATAGGTGTTGCATGGCACGGAATCAGCACCTCCAGAGGAGTGCCGGACTGGTCAAACGCGTTCATCAAGATCGAGAAGGACGGTTCAGTAACGGTTAACACTGGAATCGTGGAGATGGGCCAGGGCTCACCTGTAAGCTCACACAGGCAGATAGCTGCTGAAATCCTCGGCGCACCCTTAGATCTAGTTACCGTGGACTTCGGAACGACTGACGCCCCTGACACTGGAGCCACCCACGCCTCCAGAGGTACAAGCATAGGTGCGATAGGTGTCTACGTAGCCGCAGCTAAGCTGAGGGAGAGGCTTAACAAGCTCGCGGCCGAACTCCTAGGAACCTCACCAGACGACATTGAGATCAGGGAGGGTAAGGCCTACTCGAAGAGCGACCCCAGCAAGTCGATAGAGTGGAAGAAGCTCATTAAGGAGGCGTATGACAGAGGCGTTGAGATGAGCTCAACAGGCTACTTCTTCCTGCCGAAGGGCAAGTTCGACAGCGAGAAGGGTCAGGGATACGCCTACCCGGCCTTCAGCTACGTCGCTATGGTTGCTGAGGTGGAGGTCGACACCTACACCGGCAGGGTTAAGGTGCTCAGGATATGGCCAGGCCTAGCCGCCGGTAGGATAATCAATCCTGTCCAGGTGGAGGGCCAGGTTGAGGGAGCCGCTGTGCAGGGCATGGGCTACGTCCTGATGGAGCAGTTCGTGTTCGACGAGAAAGGTAGGATACTGAACCCCAACCTAACTGACTACGTCCTGCCGACAGCTCTGGACGTCCCGTAGGTCATGAAGCCCGTCTACGTTGAGGACCTATTCAAGTATGGGCCCTTCGGAGCTAAGGGTGTTGGTGAGATGGCCTTAATACCTGCACCAGCAGCGATATCGAACGCTGTGGCTAACGCGTTAGGTGTAAAGATCACTAAGATACCTCTAACCCCAGAGGACGTTTACTTCCTAATCAAAGGCAAGAATGGGAAGAAGTGAGGGGGTGAGTGAGGATGTTCTACCCGATACCTGAAATGAATTACATAATAGCGTCAAACCTTGATGAAGCCCTCGAAATCCTTGCTAGGTTGGACGACGTGAAGATAATAGCTGGAGGAACTGACTTAGTGGTGGATCTGAAGATCGGGAGGGTGAAGCCTAAAACAGTGCTTGACTTAACCAACGTCAACGAGCTGAAGTACATCAAGGATGAAGGAGATAAGGTGAGGATAGGAGCCTTAACAACCCTTCAGGAGATAGTGGAGTCGCCCGTAGTCCGCTCTAAGGCTCCAGCCTTAGCGAAGGCTGTGAACGAGATGGCGTCATGGCAGGTTAGGAACATAGCCACCATAGGGGGTAACCTCTGCAACGCCTCACCCGCAGCTGACAGCGC
>JAGHCP010000132.1 GCA_021160415.1 Desulfurococcales archaeon | reverse complement strand
GATAAGCCTGACCCTCAGCTGCCTGAACCCCCTATAAACCCTCTTGAAGGCATCGCCGTAATTGTGGATGGGAACGACATCCTGGTCGATGAGAAAACCTTCAACGCCCTCACACAGATAACTAAAGCTATGCGGAGGATGGGGCTGCTTAAGACGTAGCGGTGGAAGGGCATCGATGAAGCTCCCAACGTATAGCAAGTATCCCTTCGCTGTAGATCTCCGAGAGTATCTTAGGACTTTCTATAGCGAACCACCGTGATTAACAGATCTATTCGATGTGGAGAGGTTCAGGGCACTAGCGCTTAAGCGGGTTGTGACTGCTTTAAGGGGAAGAAAGTACCTGCCGAGTAAGGAGGAGTTGGTGGAAATAGTGTCTTTTTATCTGGCAGCTTCGCTGGCAGGAGCTGCAGACCCTTGGGCCTTAAGGAAGCTCGCGGATTACGAGTCCAAACGGGCTTACAATTACCTCATCGGTGAAGGCGATAAGGTCATTCAGGCACTTTCTAAGGCCTTCGGAGTGAATGCCGACCTCCTCACCTCAGAAGCGAACCAGTGTGGATTAAGGGTTGAGTTCGGGGAGGACCCTAGAACTAAAGGTAGGATAGTTGTGTGCTACCAATTCCGTATAAAGATACCCGTGTACCTGAGGCTGGCTGAGAAGCTTTCCTCCGATCCTCACTGGAAGCTCGTGAATAAACTTGTTTCCGACGGATACGTATACCTAACTAAGAGGGAGCTTTCCAGGCTTCTGGAGAACTCAATAAAGGAAGTTGTTTGGAGGGCTGGGGTTAAGTACGTTAAGGAGTTGAGCGGCAACGAAAGAATTAATGAATTAATTGGGAGGATCAGGGATGAGGTGAGGAAGGTACGAGGCTTTACCTCTGATGAGGCTCAGAAGTTCCCGGAGAAGCTTAAAGGTGAAATCATTGAGGAGGCTTTCCCTCCATGCATAAAGGCTATACTTACCTCGCTTCTGAGGGGAGAGCACCTATCGCATCATCAGAGATTCGCCCTCGCCACCTTCCTCCTCAACATCGGGGCTTCAGTGAATTACGTGCTTAGTTACTTCAGGCATGCCCCGGACTTCAACGAAAGAATAGCTAGGTACCAAATAGAGCATTTAGCTGGCCTTAAGGGGGGGCGGAAGAAGTACTCCGTATACAGTTGCGACAAGATGAAGACCCTCGGGATCTGTGTCGCTGACTGCGGAACTAAAACCCCTATCCAGTATTACTTGAGGGCCGCTAAGAAGCTCAGGGGAGGTGGAAAACGATCCTCTCCCTCCCAGGGAGGAGCGTCCTCCTCCTAACCTTGAAGTGGAGGACATTAGGAGGCCCTACGTGATAAGGTACACCGACGTCCACGTCGAGCAGCTCCGTTCCCTCTGGGAAAAGCCAAACTACTTCGTAGGGGTAGTCGCTCATCACCGGCTCGTACTCATCCACGTAGGTGTTTATGCCTTTCTTGAAGAAAGCCGAGTACCTAATGATGTACCTAATGAAGGGATGCTTCCTGTTCCTAATGAAGCCCGTGAAGACCACTAGAACCTTAGGCTCTGCCCTCACACCATTAACCATCGTTCTCTCCTCCTGCAGGAACCCCTGCATGTTTTCCTTAAGCTTCCTTAGCTCCCCCTCACTATCGGCTTGAAGCGCGTTCCAGAACTCCAGCTCCTTGTCTACGTAATGGAAAATTATTTCCTGGTTAATCACGCCTTCCCTGCTCACGGAGAAAAAACCATGTCCATATACGGGTTTCAAGCCGGAACTACCTTGCGGTCCTCCTTAATCACTCTGAGGACGACCGCTGTTGATGTTTGCTGAACACCCTCAATGCTGCCTACCTTATCAAGGAGGTCTGTTAACTCCTTATGATCTTTGACAAGTATCTCCAAGGCAAATGTCCACTCCCCCGTAATGTCGTAGATCACCTTGATCTGCTGGTGTTTAAGGAGCTCATTGACTATGTTGTTGTATTTCTTGACATCTACCGCCAGAAACACAAGTGACCTCAGGTTATACCCCATCATTTCGGGGGAGACTTCCGCGACGACCCTCTTTATGAATCCTCTTTCCTTAAGTCTCTTGACCCGCGTGTAAACTGTTGATGGACTTATGCCTAACATCCTGCCTAACTCGGCGTAGGTTAAATCGGCGTTTTCTTGAAGAATATCTATTAATTTCTTATCGATCTCATCAAGGTCTAGAATGGGCAATTCAGCACCCATGTTAATTATTCGTTAAACATCAATAAAAATTTTTCTTCCTAAGCCTTCGGGGCAAGTAGATATTTCACGGACCCTCCTTCAGCTATTGTGAAAGAGAGGTTTAGGGGTATGTCGGGCCCGAATTTAATGTCAATCGTGTTTGAAACCGTGGAGAGTTTTAGAACCTTAGAGATGTAGTCCTCATCATAGACGTTCCTTGAGGGTGTCTTAACCTCCATCTCCAATATGGAACCAGCAACTTTAGATAGTTTCGCCTCCGCATTGATCTCGGGTGCTTTAAGGTATAGGTACTGGTCGTCCTGAGCCTCGAAAACGATGGAGCCCGCCCCCTTCAAGTCCTTAACGGCGTCCTGAAATGCCTTAGCTAGGCACGTAGCCAACACCTTAAAGTCTAGGTCGACGTCCGGAACCTTCGACGCCGACACCTCGATCGATCTATACCTGTATCTCTTGCTCACAACCCCCTCTAGAAGGACCTCATAGAACTGCTCGTTCCCCGTGAACACCAACTTATCCCCTTTCTTGGGTTTCGGAAGCGTCTTCAGCAAGTTAGCGAGGTTCACACCTATGAAGACCTCCCCCTTCAAGTCGTACGTCAGGAAAGCATCCCTCGGTATCTCAATATCTATTAACGCTATCTGGGCTGGGTCAAGGGCCTTTATGGTGAGGCCCTCCTCCCCAAAATTCATCAACGCTTCATCAACTATACTGCCTAGGACCTCCATGAGGGTGATGAATGACTTGGCGCTGGGGTGCTCGAATCTCACGCTATAATCTTCCGACATCAATCAAACCCACTTAAAAGTTAATTACTTAGGAATAAAAGCATAAGCAAGTGATGAAGAAACCTCGGACCTGAATTAGATGTGGAGCCGTGTGAGGACTGAATTCACAGCGCCATCAGGCATTGCTTTAAATAAATGTTTTTAGAGATCTCTCAACGCTTTTTAACCCGACCAATTCCTAGGTTTTGGGGGGTTTTTGTGTCTATAGAGGAGATTGAGAGAGAGGCACATAAGATTATCGAGGAGGCGGAGAGAAAGGCCGCTAAGTTACTCGAAGATGCAAGAAGGAAAGCGGAGGAGCTCAGGAATGCAGAGATAAAGGACGTCCTTAGCGAGGAGGATGTGAGGAAGATTAAGGAAGAATATGAGAGAAGGATTAGGGAGGCGGAACAGGAATTCAGAAGCAAAGCCGAATCCATTAAGTCCTCCTACTCAAACCTCAAGGAAGACCTTGTTTCGGAGCTTGTGAAACTCGTTACTGCAGTGGGATCCTGAGATGGGGCTCATTCTGAGCGTACCTGAAAGCATGAGTTATGTCAGAATCCTTCTGAAGAAGGACGAAGTAAGTAAAGCTATGTCAGCACTACAGAAGGCAGGAATCCTACATGTTGAGCCGGTCGGTAAGCTTCCTGAGGAAGATAGAGAAGCCCTAAGGGAGGAGCTTGAACTGGTTAAGAAACTCATAAGCTTAGCTGACACATTAGAAGGTTTTTACGAGACTCCTAAAGTGGTTGAAATAAGGGAGGAGTTCGAACTCTCTGAACTGCCAAGACACATTAGGAGATTGATAAAGGATCTCGAAGGAAAGAATGAAATAATTACGACTCTTCTCAACAACATTGAAAAGCTGAATGAGGAGCTCTCCAACCTCCAGAGAACCTTGAGGTACTTAGAACCTTTAGAGAGTTTTCTACGGGATTACAAGGTTCAGGAACTTAACTACCTTGGGGAACTATTGTTCTCTAAGTTGCTTTACGGTAAGGAACCTTCAGTGGCCGCTTTTCTGTCCTCACTGCCGGAAGGAGTTGTTAAGGTTGCTGAGGGTAAGGTTGAGGAGGAAGTTGTCCTCCTCGTTGCGGGTCTTAAGCATCAATGGGATGAAGTCCTTGAGTTAACCAACAAATTCAAGCTAGAGGAGCTCTCACTACCCAATACCTCTAAGAAGGTGTCAGCGTATCTTGCCGAGATTAAGGAGAGAACAGGTGTCCTAGAGAAGGAGTTAAGCAAGGTTAGGGAGGAGCTTGAGGACGAGTTAAGTGCCGTTGCGTCCAGTGTCGCCGTAGGAAAGTTACTTGGCGAGGCGTATGAGGAGAGACTGCAGGCACTTCTGAAGGCTGCTGCCGGGGACTACCTAACCGCTATTGAGGGATGGGTCTCCACATCAGATCTCCACACATTAGAGGATGTTATCTCCAGGAATGTAAGCACGTACTATGTGGCTGAAGTTAATGCGGACAAGGAACCTCCGTCGAAGCTCAAGAATCCTGAGCCCGTTAAGCCCTTCGAGTTAATAACCAAGCTTTACGGGGTTCCATCCCACAAGGAATGGGACCCGACGCCGATATTGATGTATTCCTTCATGGTGTTCTTCGGGACCATGTTTGCTGACGCTGTTTATGGAATCCTTATGTTTATCTTGGTGAAGTACGTTCTTGAAAGATCAGGGTTAGTGGATAATCCGTACTCTGAGGGCTACTTAACCCTTAAGAAGCTTCTGCTCACACTCTCCATTTCGGCAACGGTCTTCGGCGTTCTCTCAAACACGTTTGCGGGGTTCTCCATAATTAAGACGCCTACTGGGTGGGCTTTCGCTCCAGCCACTGAGAACTCCATAGTGCCTTCCATACTGAACTTCACAAACCCTATATGGTTCCTGCAGTTCGCGTTGGTTGTGGGTCTAATACACATCAACATAGGTCACGTGATATCCTTAGTTAGGGGGGTTAAGGAAAAGGATCTCGGCAGAATCATGACGGAGGTGGGGATATTTATCGGTGAGTTCTTCGGGATACCTTACATACTCCACTCAACGATGCATTTCGACATACTGCCTCTAACTCCAGCTATGCTGAATATCTTCCTGTACGGCTCCTTGGCAGGGCTCGCAATAATAATTGCTGGCGCCATCAAGTCTTCAGGAGGTCAAGGAATCATCCTTTGGCTATTCACCGTTACAGGGCTGCTGGGCGATGTGCTGTCGTATTCAAGGCTTGCTGGACTTGGCCTAGCTACCTACATGATGGCTAGGAGCTTTAACTCCCTCGCAATAAGCCTTGGTGCTGCCTTAGGAGGTATGGTGCCGGTGGTGGGTTTAGTGCTGGGGGTTGTGGCTGCAGGGTTCGTAATGCTCGTGATGAACCTCATCACCATCATCTTCGGCATCATAGGGGCATTCGTTCATTCGCTCAGGCTCTGCTTCGTAGAGTTCCTGCCTAAGTGGTATGAGGGAAGCGGCATCGAGTTCACCCCGTTAAGCGCCAAGATACCTAGGCACGTAGTAATTGGAAGAAGTGTTTAGCTGACTCTAAAGTTAATTTGTGTTGATTAACTCAAATTCTTTAATTCACGTAGAGCTTAATAACCCCTCCCCCTTACAAATCGAGGGTATTTAGAAATGTCTCAAGCCATAGCAACTCAATTAATGAACCCCATGTGGATAGCGTCAGCCGGAGTTGCATTAGGGATTATAGGAGGGCTTGTGGGATCTTCAATAGGGATCGCAAGGGCTGCTACTGCCGGTCTTTCAGTTCTGGCGGAAGACTCAGGTCAGTTTAAGTGGGTTCTCCTACTGTCTTCATTGCCGATGACGCAGACCTTCTACGGTTTTATATTCACCCTTCTAGGGTTCTCGGGTGTACTGCCTGGACTTACCGGCATAACTATGGGTAAGGCCGTGGGGATATTCGGCATCGGTGTGAGTGTAATGCTTGCAGAGTTCTTCTCAGCTATATACCAAGGTTCAGTATGTATGTCAGGAATAGTGGAGCTACCTAAGACTAAGGGCAGGATAGCTACTTCAACAATGATTCTTGCGTCATACATTGAGCTCTTCGGAATACTTGGGATGGTGTTAGGTTATCTCCTCCTTGGAGGGAAAGCCAGTCCTCATACACGACTCTGGGGATAGGGAGAACGAGG